>DATFCO010000065.1:0-12104 GCA_035253005.1 Rhodanobacteraceae bacterium | reverse complement strand
TCGTCTGCTGTTGCGCCAAGCCGAGCAGCAGCAGCGCTCCCTCGCAGCCCGCCTCTGCTCCGGACGCCTGCTCCGCGAGCGCGATGACGCGCTCGGGTTCGCTCGCGTTCCAGGCCTCCGCCATGGATCTGACAAGTTCGTCGGCGGATTTCGGCATGCGACTCCAACTCGTTGTAGTCGAAGCGTTTCAGTGTAGTCAGGAAAAAGGGCGCCGCTTGCACGGCGCCCTTCGTTCTTTTCCATGGCAGCCGCCGAGTCTCAGAACTTCAGCGTCGCGCGCGCCCAGTAGTAGCGGCCCATGGTGTCGTAGGTCGCGGTATCGGTATTGACCTGACCGTTCTGGTACCACAACGGCGGCCGTCTGCCGAAAATGTTGTCCGCGCCCACGTCGAAGCGGGTGTGGATGCTGGGTACCGCGTAACCGAGCTGCAAATCGCTGTACACCACCGAAGCCATCGGCAGGTTCGCCTGGGTCGCGGCATCCGCCTTGAGTGCGGTCACCGAGCTGATGTAACGCGTCCGCCACTGCGCATCCCAGTAGCCGCGCGTCCAGTTGAGCGTGACCGTGGCACGCCAGCGCGCGATATTGCCGAACTGCGTACCGAGCGTGCCGGCGTAATCGGTAGTCACGTCTCCCGGCTGACCGGGTGTAGCGTCGTTCTTGAAGGTGGAGACGTAAGTGGTGTTGAGCCCGGCCCTGAAATTGCCGGGATCCACGCTCCCCATGTTGAAGTGCGGAATGGCGTAGTTCAGCGTGAAGTCGATGCCGCTGGTGCTCAGCGAACCCAGGTTGACCACGGGTGTATCGATATAGAAGACCTGACCCGGATTCTTGGTGGTGGTGTCCTGGCGGTGGATGAACGGACAGAACGGGCTGGCATTGTTGTCGAAGCACGAGTTGACCACGGTCGGGCCGTCAATCGCCACCAGCGTGTCGTAGAGATAGATGTGCCAGAAGTCCACGCTGGTGTTCAGACCCGGCAGCCATTGCGGGTCATAGACCAAACCGAAGTCGATGGATTTGCCGTGCTCGGGTTTGAGGTCGGCGCCGACGACCTTGCTGCCCGAGTAGTAGGTATTGACCTGCTCGATGTCATTGCCGCTCCAGTTCACCGGGACGTACTGGCAGGCATTGGCATGCTGCGCCAACTCCGCGGCGGTGAGGCCGATGCAGGGGTCGTTCAAGGCGGGCTGCACTAGCGAGCGTCCATCGTAAAGCTGATCGAGATTGGGTGCGCGGAAAACTTGCGTGGCGGTGCCGCGTACCAGCAAGTCCTGGATCGGACGCCATTCGACCGCGAGCTTCCAGTTGGTGGTCGAGCCTGCACTCGCGTAGTCGGACGTGCGGACGCCCACGTCAACGTTGAGCGAATACGCACCCGGCACTTCCTTCAGCAGCGGAATCAGCGTCTCGGCATACAGCTCCTTGACGTTGTCGCTGCCGCTGCCCGGCGAACCGCAGCCTTCCTGCAGAATTTCGCAGTTTGCCGTGACCGGGTTGAGCAGAGCTCGGGGATCGACCGTGTAGTTCATGCTCTGCTTGCGATAGAGCGCGCCGAATGCCAATTGCATCGCGCCCGCCGGCAGCGAGAACAGATCGCCGTTGGCGCCCGCCGATACCTGCCGCAGCGTCTCGTACTTCTTGTACGCGACGTCGGCATCGACACCGTACGCCTCGAAAGCCGGGCCATTGGCGGCCTGGTCGAAAATGTTCACGCCCGCATCGACCGCCGCCTGCAGCGCCGGGATGTCGATCTCATTTTCGTCGAGCTGGGTACGGGCGGTGTGGCCGTAATCGAAGGTCACGTTCCAGTTCCAGTTCTGCCCCAACTGGCCGCGCAAGCCGGCGATCGCCTGGCCGGTGCTGGTGGTGTAGGGGTGGTAGCGCGTGCCCAGGCTGGTGAGGCGCGTCTGGAAGGTGTAGCCGCTGTTGGGATCGCCGGGAAAGAGCGGGTTCTGGCTGAAAGTCACACCGAACGGATTGAACGGCGCCGTTGCGGGGATGATCAGGCCGTCGCCGGTTCCGACCGGAGAGTAAGCATCCAGCCCGGCCGAATCGGTGTGGTTGTAGAACGCGTCGATGAATGCCGTGACGTTGTCGGTCAGGTTGTAGCTGCCGAGCAGAAAACCGTCGAGGCGCTGCTGCTTGACCTGGATGTAGTTGTACGCGGCGTAGTTGAACGTGTCCGCTCCGGTCCTGCAGCGATAGTCGCTGAGGCTCGTGCCGTCGCCGCTGGCCAGCGTTACCTGATTCTTCTCGGGACAGACGAATACACCCGCGAGCTGCGGTGGTATCTGCATCCGGCCCGTTGGAATCGAGCTGGATCCCGCGACACTGACCGCGCCATCCGAGAGATACAACTGCGCTTTCGAGAAATCGCGCCGGGTGGCGGGCACTTCGTCGTACTTGTTGTAGTCGATGCCGCCGGAAAGACTGAACCTGTCGTTCGAATGCCCCATGGCGATGCTAAATCCGCGCCGCTGCCCATCGCCGTGGCTGGAGATGCCGTCGTTCAAGCTGATCTCGGCACCTTCGAAGTCATGCCGCAGGATGATATTCACCACACCGCCGACGGCATCGGAGCCATACACCGTCGACGCGCCCGAAGCCAACACTTCAATTCGCTGGACCATGGCTTGCGGGATCAGGTTCAGGTCGGCGTTGAGCATGCGCTGGCCGTCGACCAGTACCAAGGTGCGGCCGGTGCCGAGGCCACGCAGCGAAACGCGCGTGGCGCCGTCGCCGCCTTCCGTCAAGGGTGAGGCGACACCGCCGCCATTGCTGTTGTTGCGGGTATTGGTTGCGTTGCCCGCGATAGCGGGCATCTGCTGCACCAGATCGCCCAAGGTCGGCTGGCCGGAATTGGTGATGTTCTTGCGGTCGATCGTGACAACCGGACTGGCCGTTTCGAGGTCGACGCGGCGGATCAGCGATCCGGTGACGACCACCGTCTGTAGTGTTTTCGGCTGGCCGTTGGCCTGGTTCTGATCGGTCTGATTCTGGGCGCTCGTCTGGTTCGACGCCTGCTGCGCTTGCGCCAGACCAGCAACGGCAACGGCACTTGCCGTCAGCCCGACACGCACGGCCAGCGACAAGCATTTCATCCTGTGATTCATGGGATCTTCCCCGGCGAGTGGAAAAACAACGCAAGCGCGTCATCGAGGCATACCGGGCGCCGGTACAAGGACCTCGATGTCGCGCGCCAATCCCCCGTCGTACAGCTAACCGCGATTTAACGATACTCGCGGCGCAAACATCGTGCAATGCGGGGACGCATGTCCGGTTTGCGGCGACGGCGAGGCCGGCCTTTCACCCGCCCGGCTTGCCATCGGCGTGCGCCGGCCCCACCTTTGCCGGAACTTGTTTTCCGCACGAGGCCACCATGGAGTCCTTCCACGCCACCACCATCCTGTCCGTGCGGCGCCATGGCAAGGTCGTCCTGGGCGGTGATGGTCAGGTCACGTTGGGCAACACCGTGGTCAAGGCCAATGCCAAGAAAATCCGCCGCCTCGGCAAGGATGCCAACGTGCTGGCCGGCTTCGCCGGCGCGACGGCCGACGCGTTCACCCTGTTCGAACTGTTCGAGGACAAGCTCTCGAAGCACAGCGGCCAGTTGACGCGCGCCGCGGTCGAACTCGCCAAGGAATGGCGCACCGATCGCCGCCTCGGCCGTCTGGAAGCGATGCTGGCGGTGGCCGACAAGGACACTTCTCTGCTGATCTCCGGCAACGGCGACGTGCTGGAACCCGAACACGGCCTGATCGCGATCGGCTCGGGCGGTCCGTTCGCGCAAGCCGCCGCGTTCGCGCTGTTGCAGAACTCCGAACTCGACGCGCGCGCGATCGTCGAGAAGGCGCTCGGCATCGCCGGCGAGATCTGCATCTATACCAATCGCAATGTGACGATTGAAGAGCTGTGAGGCGTAAGACGTGAGAAGTGAGACGAAGAGCGCGTCTCGCTCTTGCTTTTCCGTCTCACGTCTGACGTCTCACGTCTTACCCGTCGAATAATCACAACATGAGCGAACTGACCCCAAGAGAAATCGTCAACGAACTCGACCGCTACATCATCGGCCAGAACGACGCCAAGCGCGCGGTCGCGATCGCGCTGCGCAACCGCTGGCGGCGCATGCAGATCGATCCGGATTTTCGCGACGAAGTCACGCCGAAGAACATCCTGATGATCGGGCCGACCGGCGTGGGCAAGACCGAGATCGCGCGTCGCCTGGCGACGCTCGCGAATGCGCCATTCGTGAAAGTGGAAGCCACCAAGTTCACCGAAGTCGGTTACGTCGGCAAGGACGTCGATCAGATCGTGCGCGATCTCGCGGACGTCTCCTACAAGCTGACGCGCGATCAGGCCAAGGCGCGCGTGCAATCGCAAGCCGAAGAGAACGCGGAAGAACGCATCCTCGATGCGCTGCTGCCGCATCGGCAAATGCAAGGCTGGGACACACAGCCGGCGTCGGAGAACGAAACCGCCACGCGCCAGAAACTGCGCCGCCAGTTGCACGAGGGCGCGCTGGACAACCGCGAAATCGAATTGGAGTTCTCCGCCAATGTCGGCGTCGAGATCATGGCGCCGCCGGGCATGGAGGAAATGGGCCAGCAATTGCGTTCGATGTTCCAGAACCTCGGCGGCGGGCGCACGCAGAAACGCAAGTTGAGCATCAAGGCCGCGCGGCCGCTGTTGATCGACGAAGAAGCCGGCAAGCTGCTCAACGACGACGAGCTGCGCGCACAAGCCATCACCAATTGCGAACAGAACGGCATCGTCTTCATCGACGAAATCGACAAGGTCGCGCAGCGCGGCGACTGGGGCGGCGCGGGCGTGTCGCGCGAAGGTGTGCAGCGCGATCTGCTGCCACTGGTGGAAGGCTCGACCGTCTCCACCAAGTACGGGCCGATCAAGACCGACCACATCCTCTTCATCGCCTCGGGTGCGTTTTCGCTGGCGAAACCATCCGACCTGATTCCGGAGTTGCAGGGCCGCCTGCCGATCCGCGTCGAGCTGTCGGCGCTCACCCGCGAGGACTTCGAGCGCATCCTGCGCGAGCCGCACAATGCGCTGACCAAGCAGTATTCGGTGCTGCTTGCCACCGAAGGCGTCAGCCTGGAGTTCACGGATTCGGGCATCTCGCGGCTGGCCGAGGTCGCCGCGCGGGTTAACGAGCGCACCGAAAACATCGGCGCGCGCCGGCTGCATACGGTGATGGAACGGCTGCTGGAGAAGGTTTCCTTCGAAGCTGCTGACAAAAACGGCGAAAAATACACGATCGACGCCGAATTCGTGGACAAGAACCTGAAAGACCTGGCCGCCGACGAGGATCTCTCCCGCTACATCCTTTAGCCGGCTTGACCGTCCGGGTAAAATGGCCGCCATGAGCAATGTGATCCAACTCCCGAGCACCGGGCCCCGCCAGCAACTGCGTGCGGCCATGCAGCGGGGCGAACTGGTGCGCGTGTGGCGCGGCAATCTGGAAGACGGCAGTTTCTGCGGTTACGTGGCCGGTATCGGCATGGAATTTCTGCTGTTGTGGGTGGTGGGCGACCAGATCAGCTTCGATGGTTTGTACGCGATGCGCCTGCGCGATATCACCGAGGTCGAGGCACCGGAGTCGCATCACGCCTTCATCGGCAAGGCTTTGACGATCCGCAGGATCTTCCCGCGCCTGCCGCGCGATTTTCCTCTGGACTCCATCGACCAGGTCGTGCGCGCCGCCGCCGAACACGCTGCGGTGATGGGCGTGCACGTGGACAGCGAGGAAGAAACCGAGGTCTGCTACATCGGCCGCCTGCTGAACATCGAGGAAGACGGGTTCAACCTGCAGGAAATCACGCCGGACGCGGAATGGTTGCGCGAGCCGTCCTTCTTCGCCTGGGACGAGGTTTCCACCATCAGCTTCGACGAACCCTACGCCCAGGCGCTGCTCGATGTCGCGGGGCAATGGCCGCGGATCGATCAGGTGAGTTCGCGCGCTGGGCCGATGCCTTGAATGGCATCGGCCGCGCGAACGAACGCACGAGGCAGGATGCCGAGAGCCGTGTTGCTTGGCGAGCGCTGGACGCGCGAACCTAGCAACGGATCGGGCGCGGACCGCGCTTAGCTTTTTACCTTCTCCCGCTTGCGGGAGAAGGTGCCCCTGCTTTGATAAAAGCAGGGGCGGATGAGGGGGAAACTTGCCAAATTCACCCCGCCCTACCGACCTCATCCTGCACCGCGCCTCGCACACACTCGAAGTCGCTTTCGACAACGGCGAGCGCTTCAATCTTCCCTGCGAATACCTGCGCGTACATTCGCCTTCCGCCGAAGTACAGGGCCACGGCCCCGGCCAGCAGGTGCTCATCGCCGGCAAGCGCGACGTCAACATCGACGCAATCGAACCGGTCGGCAATTACGGTGTGCTGCTGCGCTTCTCCGACGGCCACGCCACCGGCATTTTCTCGTGGAACACGTTGTACGAACTCGGCATCAACCAGGAGCGCAACTGGAAGGCGTATCTGGAAGCGCTGGAGAAAAATGGCTTGCAACGCGGGCATTCCTGATCGCCCGCACTTCTCATCGCTTCGCCAATAACTTCGCGCGCCGCTCCAGACTTTCCTTCGGCCAATACAGCTTGCTGTCGTAATACTCGGGCATCACCGGCACCCCCTCGGGGATGATCACCCACGGCTGCTTGCTTGACGTGAAGATGTGGATGTCGGGCGGGAAGCGATCCGGATCGTCCAACGTGCCAACACGGATGAAGGTGAACGCATCGCCGCCGCCGGCGTAGTGGCTCCACAGCGCGATGCGGCACTGCGGACAGCGCGCGATCTTCTGGCCCTTGCCGCTGTTGGACGGCGTCATCACCATGTCCAATTCTCCACTCAGCAACTGCACCCGATCGCTTTCGATCAGCGCGTTCATCACGAACGCGGAACCGGTTTCGCGTTGGCACCAGCGGCAATGGCAGCAGTGCACGAACAGCGGCGTGCTGAGCATACGGTAACGCACATATTTGCAGTCGCAACCGCCGTCGAAGGTTTCGAATTCATGGTGCATGGCGCTCACCTCCTACCTTCGTCATTCCGGACGCGATGCGCAGCATCGCGATCCGGAATCTGCTCTTGTGATCCAACAGCAGATTCCGGGTTCCGCGCCGGATAACCCGGCGCGGCCCCGGAATGACGAGCAAATCACTCCGCCGCAAACAACGCCTCCAGATCTTCCTCGTCGAACGCCAGCTTGTCGCGGGTGCCGCCGCCTTCCAGCACGGCTTGCGCAAGTTCAGCCTTGCGCGCTTTCAGTTGTTCGATGCGTTCCTCGACGGTGCCGGCGCAGATCAGGCGATAGACGAACACGGGTTTGTCCTGGCCGATGCGGTGCGCGCGGTCTGACGCCTGCGCTTCGGCGGCCGGATTCCACCACGGGTCGTAATGGATCACGGTGTCAGCGGCGGTGAGGTTCAAACCCACGCCGCCGGCTTTCAGCGACAGCAGGAACAGCGGCACTTCGCCGTCCTGGAACTTGCGCACGGGTTCGGCTCGATCGCGCGTGTCGCCGGTCAGCGTGACGTACTTCAGATGCCGGCGATCCAGCTCGCGCGCGATCAGCGCCAGCATTTCGGTGAACTGCGAAAACAGCAGCACGCGCCGGCCTTCGGACACCAGATCCGGCACCATGTCCATCAGCAGTTCCAGCTTGGCCGATTCGCGCACGCCGCGCGCGGCTTCCAGTTTTACCAGGCGCGGGTCGCAGCAGGCCTGTCGCAGTTTCAGCAGCGCGTCCAGCACGATGATGCCGCTGTGCTCGATGCCACGCTGCCGGATCACCTCGCGCAATTCTTCCGCCAGCGACGCGCGCAGCGATTCGTACAATTCCTTCTGACGGCCGGACAGCGCCACGCTGCGCGCGATCTCGGTTTTCTGCGGCAGTTCCTTGGCGACTTGCGCTTTCGTGCGGCGCAGGATGAAAGGCGCGAGCCGATGATTGAGCCGTGCTTGGCATTCCTCGTCGTTCTGCCGTTCGATCGGAATGCGGTAATGCCGGCGGAAGGAACCTTCATCGCCGAGCAGTCCGGGCACGGCGAGATCCATTTGCGACCACAGCTCGCCCAGATGATTTTCCAGCGGCGTGCCGGTCATGCACACGCGGCGCATGGCGGCGATCGAGAGCAGCGCGCGGCGCGCCTGTGTGCGCGGATTCTTCACCTGTTGCGCTTCGTCCAGCACCACCAGTGCAAACGGTTGCTCACGCAGCACGGACAGATCGCGCGGCAGCAGCGCATAGCTGGTAAGGATCACATCATGCCCGGCGAGCCGGTCGAAACTGCGCACGCGTTCGGGACCGTGCAATGTCAGAAGTTTCAAGGTCGGCGCGAAGCGTTTCGCTTCCGCCTGCCAGTTCGGGATCAGACTGGTCGGCGCGACGATCAGTGCCGGTTGCGTCAGCGCGCTGCCGGCCTTCAACGCCAGCAAGTGCGCCAGCAATTGAACGGTCTTGCCAAGACCCATATCGTCGGCCAGCACGCCGCCCAACCCCGCTTCCGCCAAAGCGTTCAACCAGCGCAGACCCTCGCGCTGGTACGGGCGCAAGTCACCCGCGAATTCCGGCGGGATCGCGTCCGATGCGTGCGCCGCGGCTTCGCGTAGGCGTGCGGTAAAGCCGGTGAGTTCCTTCGGTGCTTCCAGTTTGCCGCGGTCTTTCGGCAACGCTTGCGCGAATTCCTCCAGCCGTCCGGCCTGCACGCGCGGCAGACGCAATTTTTCCCGCGGGCGTTGCAGGTATTCGGCCAGCGGCGCCAAAAGTGCGCGCAACACGGACAGCCGCACAGGTACGCGGCGGCGCTCGTCCACCGGCGCGTACCACACGGCATCCTCGGTTTCGTTTGGTGGGGCGGTGAGCGAGAGCGTGTGTTCGGACAACGCACGTCCCACGACCGGCAACAGGTTCACGCGCTGGCCGTCCACCTCGATGCCGACTTCGAAATCGAACGCGTCGCCGCTCCTCTCTTCCGTCGCCACGCCGTACCACTGCGGCGGCCCTTCCAGCACTTCGAATGGAAACGTCGACGCATAGTCGACATTGAAACCATCCGTCTCCAGTTTCTCCCGCAACGACAACCAGCGCGCGGGCGTGTTGACTTCCAGCGCGCCGGCATAACCCTTGCCCGGAAACAGCCAGGCGTCTTCCGGCAATGCATCGGCCATGTCCCAGGGCAAGCCTTCGCAATCGACCGCGGGCGCGAGCCCGAAACCTTCCAGCCGTTCCATCGTCGCCAGTTCATCCGCGCGTTTGCGCGCGATCTCGACCAGTTTTCCGTCGCGCACGCGCCGCACAAGTGGTTCGCCGCCACGGCCCGGCAGTTTTTCGCCGCCGTAGTCGAAGGCCAATCGTGCGTAGGCCAGCGGCGGCGTGCCGGCGCCGATGCGCGCGTGGCGGGTCAGTGCATGCAGAGTCAGGACGGGTTTCGGCGCCAGTTCCGCGCGCTCGACCGCGGCGAAGGCACGCGGCGCGGGGATGCGTTTTTCGTAGGGAGAAGATTGAATCGCCTGCGCCAGCGCATCGCCGTATTCGGGCGACAGCGGCGGCGCATCCAGCCATGTCACTTCATCGATCGAGCCTTCGAAGTAGCCCAGCTCGCCGCGCTCGGGCGCGAGATACCACAGCCCGCCGACGCGCAGCAGGCGCTCGGATGCCGGCAATTCGGGGAGCAGGCGTTGCCGCCCATCGGCTTCCATCTGCCAGTGCCAATGCAGCTCGCGCGGTTTGCCGCGGGTCAGACGCAGACCTGCGACGCCACCCAGCAGACATGGCGCGCCGTCCAGCATTTCGGTCAGCAGCGCGTCGCCGAATTCGCCGGAGAGGTGCGCGTAGGAGCGGCCCTTGCGTTGCGTCTGCGGCAATCCCAGCACACCCGCGGCGAGTCGCAACATCGGTCCGGGCAGGCCGGCTTGCGTCAGTTGTTTGGGATCGAGCGGCACCGCGCGGCCCAGACGCCCACCGGGCACCGGTTCCAGCAACACTGGGGCGACTTCCACCCGTGCGGCGGGCGGTGCATCGGCCACCAGTTCCAGCAGAAAGCCCAGCACCGAACCGGAAGTCGTGCGCCGCTTGGGTTCCGAGAGCAATCGCCGCCAAGCCGCAGGCAGCGCGCCGCCTTTGTCCGGCGCCGGGGCGGGCGCGCCGGGCGCGGTCTGCGTCGAGGCATTGCGGCTTGGCATGCGCGCAGTGGGCCGAGCTTAAAAGAGCCGAGCATAACCCGGCCGGCACTCGCACGCATCAGGTGCGGAACAGGTGCTCCGGATATTCCGGCTTGCGCTCGCGCGCCAGTAGCGCACGGAGCGCGTCGGTGGGCGTCATTTCGCCGCGCAGGACGCTCTGCACGTGTTGCGAGATCGGCAAGTCCAGTCCATGGCGGTCGGCGAGCCGCATCACTTCGTCGGCGGTGACCGCGCCTTCGACGACCTGGCCGATTTGCTGCAGCGCCTGTTCCAGCGGCACGCCGCGTCCCAATGCCACGCCGAAACGGTGATTGCGCGACAGCTCACCCGTGCAGGTCAGCACCAGATCGCCCAGCCCGGACAAGCCCATCAATGTTTGCGCCTGGGCGCCGAGCGCGGCGCCCAGGCGCAGCATCTCGTTCATGCCGCGCGTGATCAGGCCGGCGCGCGCGTTCAAGCCGAGTTGCATGCCGTCGGCCACACCGGTCGCTACCGCCAGCACGTTCTTCATCGCGCCGCCCAATTCCGCGCCCAGCATGTCGTTGCCGGTGTAGGCGCGGAAACTTTGCGAATGCAAAAGCTCCGCGACGCAATGCGCGAAAGCATCGTCGTACGAATGCACGGTCACCGCCGTGGGCAAGCCCGCGGCGACCTCTCGCGCGAACGAAGGCCCGGTTACGACCGCGGAAGGCGTGCGGGGCAACCGCTCCGCGACCACTTCATGCAGGAAACGCCCGGTGCCGGGCTCGAAGCCTTTGGTCGCCCACGAATAACCTGCACCATCCGGCAGCAGCGGCGCGGCTTCTTCCAGCACTTGCCGGAATGCATGACTGGGCACCGCGACCAGCGCAAGATCGGCGTCCGCCAGCGCGTCGCGTAGATCCGGTTCGAACGACAGCTCCGGCGGCAATTCCGCGTCGGGCAGATAGCGCGTGTTGCGGCGAGCAGCCGCGATGGATGCAAGCGCGTTCGCATCGCGGCCCCACAGGCGCGTGCACGCGCCGTTGCGGGTCAGCAACGCGGCGAGCGCGGTTCCCCAAGAACCGGCGCCGAGTACGGCGACCGTCGCCCCCTGCGACATTTTCGGATCAGGCGTTCAACGCCGGCGCATCGCCGCCCGCGCTGCGCTGAACCTGTTCGGCATACAGCGCGTCGAAGTTGATCGGCTGCAGCAGCAGCGGCGGGAAGCCGCCGTTCTGCACCAGATCGGCAACGATCTGCCGCGCGAACGGGAACAGCACATTGGGGCAATAGCTGCCCAGCACGGCGTTGAGTTCCTCCTGCGGAAAACCGATCGCCGCGAACACGCCGGCCTGCTGCACCTCGGCCAGATAGGCGGTGCGATCGTTGAGCGTGCAGGTGACGGTCAACGTCAGCATCACCTCGTAGTTGCCCTCGGCGATCGGCGTGGCCTTGTGGCTGAGGTTCAACTGCACCTGCGGCTGCCCTTCTTCGCGGAATACCGCCGGCGCATTGGGCACCTCGAACGAAGCATCCCGCAGGTAAATCTTCTGCAAGGCCAATTGGCGCTGCTGCGGCGCGGCCGCGCCATTGCCTTCGGCGGGGGTCTGTTCTGCCATGATCGTGGGACTCGCTGGAGGTGGGGATAGACGTGGAATTGTGGCACGGATGGACAATTGCTGCACCTGTCGATTGCCGCCCGAACGCGCCCTCTGCTATCCTTTGCGGCTTGATTTTTGCCGACCCGGCGCATCGATCCGGGCACTCGCCGACGCGAGGCGGGTCGCAAGCGGCATCCTCCGGCATTCGCGCAAATCTTCGCCGGGCCGATATTCCGCGGGCTACGCGGGATCTTTTAGGAGAACGATCATGGCGCGTGTGTGCCAGGTGACAGGCAAGGGCGTGATGAGCGGCAACAACGTCTCGCACGCCAACAA
>DATFCO010000064.1:0-15438 GCA_035253005.1 Rhodanobacteraceae bacterium | reverse complement strand
TCGCCCGGCCGAACCTGGGAGACGCTGGCGCGCACACTGCTGCAACTGCTCGAAACCGGCGACGTACTGGACATCGCTTCCGGCGACGGCGTGCTGGCCGAGCTGCTGGCGCCGCACGCGCATTCGATCGTGTGCGTGGATTCCAGCGAGCGCGTGGTGGCCGCCGCGCGCGAACGCTTGAAATCGTTCCGCAATGTGGAAGTTATCGAAGGCGACATGCACGCGCTCGACCTCGACAAGCGGCGGTTCGATCTGGTGCTGATGATGCACGCGTTGACCTACAGCGAGCATCCGGCCAAAGCGGTTGCGGAAGCCGCTCGCGTGCTGAAACCCGGCGGCCGACTGCTGGCGGCGACGCTGGCGAAGCACGCCCATCGCGCGGCGGTCGCTCCGTTCGATCATCGCAACCTCGGCTTCAAACGCGAAGAACTGATGTCTTTCGCGCGCAAGGCCGGGCTGGAAGTGCTGCATTGCGCGAAAGTTTCGCGCGAAGCGCGGCCACCGCATTTTGAAGTGTTGAGCCTGCTGGCGAGAAAACCGACATGAACACTTTGTCCTATCTCAATCCCGAACGCGTCGCAAAGCTGGAGCAAGCGCTTTCCCGACGCATCCTGGTGCTCGACGGCGCGATGGGTACGATGCTGCAGGCGCACGCGCTTGACGAACACGGCTATCGCGGCGAGCGGTTCGGAAACGGCTGCGATTCGAACCGTGATCACGAACATGGCGAGCATTGCGCGCGCGACCTGCGCGGCAACAACGACCTGCTTTCATTGACGCAGCCGCACCTGATCCGGGACGTGCACCTCGCCTATCTGCGCGCCGGCGCGGACCTGGTCGAAACCAACACCTTCAATTCGACTTCGATCAGCCAGGCCGACTACGGCTTGCAGCATCTGGTGCGCGAGTTGAACCGTGAAGGCGCAAAACTGGCGCGCGCCGCGTGCGATGACATCGAAAAGGAAAGTCCGGATCGCCCGCGCTTCGCGATCGGCGTGCTGGGGCCGACCAGCCGCACCGCTTCGCTTTCACCCGACGTCAACAATCCGGGTTTCCGCAACGTGGATTTCGACGAACTGGAACGCGCCTACGCGGAAGCCGCGCGCGGCCTGATCGAAGGCGGCAGCGACGTGCTGATGGTCGAAACCATTTTCGACACGTTGAATGCGAAGGCTGCGCTGTTCGGCATCGCAAGCGTGTTCGACGAAATCGGTGCACGCTTGCCGATCATGATTTCCGGCACGATCACCGACCGCTCCGGACGTACGCTTTCAGGTCAGACAGCGGAAGCATTTTGGTACTCGGTGGCACACGCGCATCCCTTGTCCGTCGGCTTGAATTGCGCGCTGGGCGCCAAGGACTTGCGTGAGCACGTCGAAACGCTGGCGCGCGTGGCGGACTGCTACGTCAGCGCGCATCCCAACGCCGGACTGCCCAACGCGTTCGGCGGCTATGACGAAACGCCCGAAGAAATGGCGAAGACGCTGGGCGAATTCGCGCGCGAGGGTCTGCTGAATCTCGTCGGCGGCTGCTGCGGCACCACGCCCGCGCACATCGCGGCGATCGCGGAAGCCGTGCGCGATGTGCCGCCGCGCGCGCTGCCGCAAGCGGATCGGATCGCAGCGTGAGCGCACGTCACACCCGCCTCAGCGGCCTCGAGCCGCTGGTCATCACGCCGGAGTTGAACTTCATTAACATCGGCGAGCGCACCAACGTCACCGGCTCGGCGCAATTCAAGAAGCTGATCAAGGAGGACCGCTACGACGAAGCGGTGGAAGTGGCGCGCCAGCAGGTCGCCAATGGCGCGCAGATTCTCGATGTCAACATGGACGAGGGTCTGCTCGATTCCGAAGCCGCGATGGTGAAATTCCTGCGGCTGATCGCGGCGGAGCCCGACATCGCGCGCATCCCGGTGATGGTGGATTCCTCCAAGTGGAGCGTGATCGAGGCCGGCCTGAAATGCCTGCAGGGCAAGGGCGTGGTGAATTCGATCTCGCTGAAGGAAGGCGAAGGTCCTTTCCTGGAGCAGGCGCGCAAGATCCTGCGCTACGGCGCGGCGGTGGTGGTGATGGCTTTCGATGAGCAAGGCCAGGCCGACACGGTCGCGCGGCGCCTCGAAATCTGCGAGCGCTCTTACAAGTTGCTCACCGAAAAAGTTGGCTTCCCGCCCGAAGACATCATCTTCGATTCAAACATTTTCCCGATCGCCACCGGTATCGAGGAACACGCCGACAACGCGGTGAACTTCATCGAAGCCGCGAAGCAACTGAAGCGGCGGTTTCCTGATTCGCATATCTCCGGCGGCGTCTCGAACGTGTCGTTCTCGTTCCGCGGCAACAACACCGTGCGCGCGGCGATCCACTGCGTGTTCCTGTACCACGCGATCAAGGCCGGCATGGACTTAGGGATAGTCAACGCCGGCGCGCTCCCGATCTACGACGATCTCGATCCGGAATTGCGTGAGCGCGTGGAGGACGTGGTACTGAACCGACGACCGGATGCGACCGAGCGGTTGATGGAAATTGCCGAGCGGTATAAGCGCGGGACCCGGGACTCGGGACTCGGGACTCGGGATGAGCATGCCTGGAGGCAGTTACCAGTTGCCAAGCGGCTGGAGCACGCGCTGGTGCACGGCATCGACCAATACGTGATCGAGGACACCGAAGAAGTGCGCAAGCAATGCACGCGCACGCTGGATGTGATCGAGGGCCCGCTGATGGACGGCATGAACGTGGTCGGCGATCTGTTCGGCGCGGGCAAGATGTTCCTGCCGCAGGTGGTGAAGTCCGCTCGCGTGATGAAGAAGGCCGTTGCCTATCTACTGCCCTTCATGGAAGAGGAAAAGAAGAAGAGCGGCGATGTCGGCAAGCCCAACGGCAAGATCGTGATGGCGACGGTCAAGGGCGACGTGCACGACATAGGCAAGAACATCGTCGGCGTGGTGCTCGCCTGCAACAACTTCGAAGTAGTCGATCTCGGTGTGATGGTGCCGGCGCAGAAGATCCTCGACACCGCGCGCGAGCAGAACGCCGACATGATCGGCGTGTCCGGCCTGATCACGCCGTCGCTGGAAGAGATGGCGCACGTCGCCAAGGAAATGCAACGGCAGGATTTCCGCATTCCGCTGCTGATCGGCGGTGCGACCACATCGCGCGCGCACACCGCGCTGAAGATCGAGCCAAATTACAAATCGCCGACGGTATGGGTGAAAGACGCCTCGCGCGCGGTCGGCGTGGCGCAGTCGCTGGTCTCCAAGGAACTGGTAAACGAATTTCTGGCTAAAGTACGCGCCGAGTATGCGGAAATCCGCGAACGTCACAAGGATCGCGGGCCAGGCAAGAAGCTGGTGTCGCTTGAAAAAGCGCGCGCGCAGAAGTTCGATGGCGATTGGCCCAACTACACGCCGCCGGAACCGCGAAAACCCGGCATCACCGTGTTCGATCATTACGATCTAGCCGAGTTGCGCCGTTACATCGACTGGACGCCGTTCTTCTCCGCGTGGGAATTGTCCGGCCACTATCCGGCTATCTTCGAAGATAAAGTGGTCGGTACGCAGGCGCGCGAATTGTTCAACGATGCGCAAACGATGCTGGACAAGGTGATCGCGGAGAAATGGCTGACCGCGCGCGCCGTAATCGGGTTGTGGCCGGCGAATTCGGTTGGCGACGACGTCGAGATTCGCATTGAGGCAAGCGAAGCGCCCACCGTGGCGCATCATCTTCGCCAGCAAGCCGACAAGCCGCCGGAGCGGCCGGACTTCTGTCTCGCCGATTTCGTTGCACCGAAAGATTCCGGCAAACGGGACTGGATCGGCGGTTTCGCCGTCACCGCGGGGCTCGGGATCGAGCCACATCTCGAGCGCTCTCGCGCCGAGCACGACGACTATTCGGCGATCCTGCTGAAGGCGCTGGCGGATCGTCTGGCCGAAGCCTTCGCCGAACGCATGCACGAGCGCGTGCGCAAGGAATTCTGGGGTTACGCGAGCGACGAATCGCTGGACAACGATGCGCTGATCGCCGAGAAATATCGCGGCATCCGTCCGGCGCCCGGTTATCCCGCCTGCCCCGACCACACCGAGAAGTGCACGCTGCTCGCGCTGCTGGACGCGACCAAGAACGCCGGCATCGAATTGACCGAAGGCATGGCGATGTATCCGGCCGCGTCCGTTTCAGGCTGGTACTTCGCGCACCCGCGCAGCCAGTATTTCGTGGTTGGTCGTTTGAGCAAGGAACAGATCGAAGATTACGCCAGACGAAAGGGCTGGAGCATTGCGGAAGCCGAGCGCTGGCTCGCTTCGAACCTGGATTACGATCCTGAATGAGTCTTCCTGAAAGATGAAGCGCGTTGCGCAGCGCGGTTTGAAAGGGTGTGTTGCTTCCACAACCCCCGCTCGCTGCGCGAGCTCCCCTCTTTACTAAGGGGCGAACAGCCTCTCGAAGTTGTACCGTCGCGTCAGTTTTCTTCCGAACCACCCGGCGCCACCATTTCGCGCTCCTTATGCCGCAGGTGCACGCTGACGTTGTACAGCGACACGAACAGTGGGAAGAAATTCGAGACGATGCCGACCGAATCGTTCTTGCCGAAGATGAAGTAGGCCAGCAGCAGCACGCTGCCGAGCACCGACAGGTACCAGAACGACATCGGCATCACCACCTTCTTCTGCTTCTTGGTGGCGTAGAGTTGCACGAACCAGCGCGCCGTGAAGGTGAAGGTGCCGATGAAGCCGATCAGCTTCCATGGCGTGATCTGGAAATCGTGCAGGGCGTGCAGGATGTGATCCATGGTGCGCTCCAACGGCGCGTGGAAAAGCGCGATTGTAGAATGCCGCGTCCGAGCGCAATCGTCGCGCATTCTCACATTGACCCGGATGGTTCGGGCCCTTAGACTTTCGCGGCTAAGCTGGGGCGCGTAGCTCAGCGGTAGAGCACTGCCTTCACACGGCAGGTGTCACAGGTTCGATCCCTGTCGCGCCCACCATTCTGATCAGCGAACTGCGCACAGCAGCGACCCTTCACACGGCAGGTGTCACAGGTTCGATCCCTGTCGCGCCCACCATTCTGGATCAGCGAACTGCACACAGCAGCGACCCTTCACACGGCAGGTGTCACAGGTTCGATCCTAAGTCGCGCCCACCATTCTGGCTTGAGCGTAATCGCTACCTTCGCGCACGGACTTCGTCGCTCAGCATCCTCGCGCGGAGAACGGTCACGGCGGCGCCGCATCGCACGCAGCGTTCGCCGCCAGATTTTCGACGGTAATCCGGCCCGAGGCATCGATTCGGACGTATTTGCCGGGCACACGGTCGGTGCTCACACCCAACGCGTCGCTGGGTTTGTCCTTGGCGCAGACCACGACGGTGGTTATGCCGCCATTCGCGCCTATTACCATTCCACGTTGATCGAAAGCCACCATGTCATTGACGGCGTTGGCCGGGAACAGTCGGATACTGACATCGGTCTGGGCTTGGGTTACCCGTAACAATTCATCCGGTGGCGGTCCTACCGGGTCGTAAGAGGGGACCCCTGTCAGCGTATTGTCGCGCCAGATCATCCAGCCGTTCTCCAGAACATCGCCACCATTGCAGGCGGTCCCGGCCGTGCTCCCGCACATGGCAGTGGGGTAACGGCGGCTTACCGCATCGTTACGAGCGTATTGCAGCGATGCCAACACTTGATTCGCTTGTGCTGTCACAGTGTTTCGATGCATGAAGTCGCGGAAATTGGGCCATGCGATTGCGGTCAAGACCGCCACGATCAAGATCGTGATCATCAACTCGACCAGACTAAATCCACGCTTGCGGCTAATCGTCATCGGCGGACCTATGGCTTGAGACAAAAGCGCGCTGTTTGCACGCGCGCCTGCCGCAGCGCCTGCTCTCGTTCGGCAGGAGTCAGGGTGCGCATGTCTGCAGGATCACTTCGCAGCAGTTTCTTTCCGCTCTCCAGATCGGCAATGTTCTTGCGTGCGGCGACGCAGTTGTCCTTCGCCGCTTGGACGTCTGTGGCATGCAAGGCGTCCTGATCCGCGCGTCGCGCATCGGTTCGGGGCGGAACTCCCACACCTAGCAGTGGTGGCTGGGGGGCCGCATCATCGACATATATTTTCGTGGCCAATTGACCCACGGGCTGTGTCTGCGCGTAATGCATGGCGCCGTCTGCGCCTTTCCATTTGTAGTACTCGCCCGCAGCCGCGAACCCGCCAAGCGACACGGAGCACAGTGCGACTGACGCAACTGCCATTGCGCTGACGTTGTTCAATCGCCACCCCAGCAATGCTGGCCGGGTATTTGCGGGTTCCTGACTCCGGCACGATCCAGGGACAAGGTGCCACAAACGGTGTCATCGGTTGCCTGAGTCGCCTGAGGAACCGCAATCAGCTTGAAATACGGCGGGTTGGTGGTGAAGGTCGCGGGATCAACACTGACCAAATAGTAGCGGCTCGGAGAGCCATTCCCGCTAACCGTACTGTGCGGATCATCCGAATAACCCAGATCGGTCATCTTGCTGGTGTACTGGTTGTGCTCGTAGAAGTACCGTTCTTCGCGCGCAGCCGCGTCGGTCAACGCATCCGTCGCTTGACTGCGCGCCGCTCGTTTGATGTAGGCCTCGTAGGAGGGGATCGCGATCGCAGCCAGGATCCCAATCACCAGGACCACGATCATCAACTCGATCAAGGTGAAGCCACGTAGAAAGGATCTGCTCACGGATGTCCCCTTATTGATCGAGCGGCTCGCGCCAAGAAACTTCGCCGCTCAGCACACCATTCAAGGTGGAGATCTTCTGACAAATGATCGCCCCCGTGGAAGTCTGGGTGCAGGCGGTCAGTTCGCGGTTGCCGGTACCGGTGCCGACATGGAGGCTCGGCGAAGCCGGCAGTCCTTGACCCAGTGACACGGTTGTCTTGACATTCCCATTCTTGTCGAGCCCGAAGCCGCCGGTCACATCGGAAGAGAACGCCGGATCACCGGTGCCGCTTTGATAGTTCAGGGCAAACTCTTCGGCCGTGCCGACGTTATTGCACACACCTACTCCTGGCGTAAACGCGTTGGTGATCAGGATGCCGCCCAGCAGAGCCTGGGCACTAACAACGCGTTCGGCAGGTGATGTGCCTGTCGCGGCGAGATTAAGATAGAAACCGGCTTTGCCAGCAGGGGGCGCTTCGTTGAAGAGCGTCTGCAGATCGGCGAATGTCGTCGCACCACTGGGATCGCCCGTGACGGTTCCGTAGGTGCACAGCTTGTTGGTGATATCGCCGCAGACCTGAACATTAGTGACGTTCTCTAGGTCACCTGTTTTCAGCGGCAATGTGAACCCTGACTGCACGTCTCCCGCCGGCAGCAGTTCGGGATCGATCATGCCGACGATCTGCTGCTGACCGACGGTGGTGAGATCATCCTTGGCAAGCAATCTTCCCGTGCCGACATACACCAGAGGAGCATCGCGATTGTTCAGCGCCAAGGTAGGACGCGCCGTGATCGGCCGGGCCGTGTCGTACACGAGCTCCGGTTTCCACGTGGTTGGATCCGTGTTCTCGTTCAACGCCAGCTTCCATAACGAGCCCTGGAACTCGATCGGCGATGCTCCAGTCTGTGGGTCGCGCACGCTACCAAAATAAACTGCTTCGGCCTGATCATTGAGATTGAAATCGCTGGCGATCAGATCGCCGGCGAAGCTGTTTTTGGCGCCTCCGACCGCACCGCCATTGCTGAAATCGAAACTCCGGATCGGGGACGTGTTGCTGGCGCCACAACCGGCCTTGACCTCTCCGGTTACGCAACCCAGGTCGTATGCATACACCCGCAGCGGAGCAGTGGACGTCACCGGGGTTCCTTTCAATCCGTCGTCGGCAGGCGCCGTCGGGCCGGAACCGATGAACATGAAGAACTTGTCGGGATTGCCGGAAGTCGGATTGCGCATCACCGCGAACGCGGGCACGGACGAAGTGAAGCTCTGGCCATTGCCGTCATCGGAAGCGGGATGCAATTCGGCCAGAAGCTGCGGCGGCTGCTCGGGGTCGGTTACATCCAGCACCGCGTAGGCGGAATAGGAAGTCTGTTGCACGCAATTGCTCTTGTCGCACGTAGCCGGGTCGTAGGCGTCGCCATCGTTCAAGGCCGTGGGCACTTGGATCATGCCGCCACCGAGGCGGAACGGCACCACCAGGATCGTGCCCCAGCCGCCCGGGTGACAGATCGTGCCTGCAGGAACACCGGCGCAATCTCCGTTGGGTCCGCCGTTGTCGGCAAACACCTTGGCGTCGGTAGCGACAGGGTTCCCATCCACGTAAAAAACGTGTTGAGCCTTGTAATCGGTGCTGGTCAGCCAGCGCAGATGCGGCAAGAGGTCCCCCGGCACATAGGCCCAGAGCTCACCGCCCAACGGATCCGCGGCCCCACTGCCGCTGATCGGGGCCGTATCCAGCTCGTGCAAGGACGCGTTGTAGAAACCGCCGTTGAACGCATGCAACATGCCGTCGTTGGCGCCCACGTATGCAACTTGACGGCGGTCGCGATAGTGCGCGCGGAAGGTTGCATAAGTCGTGTCGCCGTACAGCAGATCGTAGGCTTCCGCGGGGCGTCCCACCACCAGCGGCGTGGAATCGATGATGTCGCCCAAGCGCGCGGTCACGTCGCCGCCGGTCCAATTCGCATCCAGGTTGGAAGAAACCGGATCGATGGTCCGCGAGCGCAAACCGGCGATGTCATCTTCACCACGAATCCAGTTGACGATGTTCTGCGCTTCGGCCGGGTCATTGCTGTTGAGAAAACCGAAGTCGCCCTGCACTGTACCGTCAGCATTCTTCTGGCCGTAAAAGCCGGGACCGCTGCCGCCCGCATTCCAGACGAAATCGGTCTGCTCGCCCGCATCGACTACACCGTTATGATTCTTGTCGATCCAGGTGAAGATGTAACGTCCGGTATCCGAGGTGTCGGTGTAATTGCGCTGCTTGGCGATGTTGGTGACGAAGGCTCCGGAGCTGGCCCACAATTGCTGTTGCGCATCCCAGATGGTCTTTGCCTGATCCAGCGCCTCACCCTTGCCCCCTGAGTTGCCCGGACAGGTCGCATCCAGTTGCGTTTGCGAAAACATTCCCGTCGCCGGATCGATTGCGGTGAACTTGGACGGAACAAAAGTCGGATCGCTGGTCTCGCACTCGCTGAATTTTGCGGTGCTGTCGGTGGGATCGGTATAGAACACTATGATGGGATCGACATCGTAGCCATCGAGCTTGGCATTGGCATTGCCGTCTTCACGCAGATAGCCGTAGCTGTCGGTCCACAGGGCATTCAGCGTGCCAGTCCAGTAGACAGTGCGCGGCGAGGCGCTCGTATCCTGGCTTTGCGGCTGATACAGCGCGCGATAAACCACACCATCGCCGTTCACGCTGTTGGACACCACCGCAGCAGCAGTGCCGGAACCGGTCTTCTTGATAATCGCATTCAAGGCGTTGCCGAGTTGCTGCCCCAGCAGCGCGGGGTTGTGCACGGGGAAAAAGTTGTCAGGCAGACCATCGGCACCGGGCGCGCCGGTCTCATTGTTCTGTCCGTCCCACACCACGCCGGGTGTTTGCGGCGTATTGGGTTTTCCGGTGGTCGGATCGAAAGCCGGGTGGAAGCCGCCGTACTTGGCTGCGTAGAAGAGGGGATTTTCCAGACGTCCTGCTCCGGAGCCACCGGCGGTGAAACTGAGCACCTTAGGCTTGTACCACGCGCCAGGTGGATCGGTTTGCCCCGTGAGAATGCTGTTGAAGGATCCGGGCGCCAACTCGACGCGCTGCACCCCGTCGGCGGTGGATCCGGCGACATTGAACCCGGTCAGCATGGCGTAGCCGCCAGCGGTGGACATCGTCTCGATGCGGATCAGCACCTGGCCAGCGGCGACAGCGGGTTTGCCGCCGCTCGCGGTGCAGATCGGCGAATCCGAACGCCAGCAGATGTCGTAACCGTTGTATGGATTGCCGCTCAAATCTTTGCGGATGCCTACCTGGGTGGTGTAGCTGCACGCAACCGGGCCGACGCACCACGTGATCATGTCGGTTGCATCGAGGTCGTGGTCGGAGCCGAATGTGGAGTCTTCCCACACGAACGCGAAGCTGCCGGCACTGTTGTCACTCAGCACGGGCCGTCCATAGACATAGTTCGGGCTGACGATGGAAGTCTTGGTGCCGACTTCGACCGCGCCGAGCGCGCAGCTGCTCCAGTTTGCGTCGGTGATCTGGGCGCTGCCGTTGGTGTTGGACTGACACATCGGCGAGAAACTGATGGTGCTGCCACCTGCATTGATGGCGAAGCTCGGCAAGCTCTCGGCCAACGCTACCGTGTAGGTCTGCACGTCGTTGACGTAGTTGCTCGGCTTGTTCTGGGTTGTGGTGAGGTCGGGCCTCAGATCGGTGGTCCACGCCTTGAAAGCCAGACCCGCGATGTAGTAGCTGCCCTCCAGCGAAGGAACGTCAGGACAGACACCGATTGCGTTGCTCAGCTTGTCGATGGTCTTGCTTGTGCAAAGATCGGCGTTGGTGTCGATGCTGGCTCCCAGCGTCAGCGAGGTGGGCGAGATCGTCCCGTTGTCGGTGAGCTTGCCCAGCACTCGGCCGATCAGGTAATTCTTGCCGGTGATGCCCTCGTCGTCGCCGAGCTCATCGACCGCGGAAAGCACGTTCGGTGGACTGACGATGCCGCTTGCGTCGTTCGGGATCTCATCGGTGTCGAACGAATTCAGACCGGTCGACAAGACCAGGATGCTGCACGAAGCGCAATAAGGATTGCCGCCATTCGCCGGATCGCGATAGGGATCCTGCCACGCGACATGGTCGGGAATGCCATTGATGTAGCTGCCGTCGTTGTTGGCATCGAACGTGGGATCGGCCTGGTTACCCTGCCCTTCGATGTAGCGCACGGCTTCGGCATAGATTTCCGACAACGGATTGCCGTATGCGCTGCAGTGGCGATCGCCGCCGCCCGGGTTGTCCATGACCCAGGTGCCGCCATTGCCATTGCGCGCGCGCCCGCCCCATGCGTAGCAATTATCGCCTGCGGCATCGCCCATCCAGCCGCTGCCGCTGCCATTGGTGTGGCTCTGCCAGCCCACCAGTTCGAAACGGTTGAGCGTGTTGACTATGCCCTCGGTTCCCGCGGTCTGATTGCAGAAAGTGCCGTCGGAAAGCTTGACCTCGTCGCCCGCTACGCAAGTAGTCGGATCGGGGCCGTTGCCGGCGAACTTGCCGATGTTGCGCCGCAGACGTCCGCCGCTGCGTGGATCCGCGTAACTGCCGGTCATCAAACCGAACCGCATCTTCCCCGTTTCGCCATATTGCTGCAGCAGGCCGGCGGGTTTCCAGTGATCGACCGGTGCCGCCCCTGAGTTGTCGGTGTACTTGCGGCAGAAGGGTTCGCGTGTCACGTTGCCGGTCGGATCAATCAGCGAGGCGGCTGTTTCGTCGCAAACGTCCACGCGCACTACATAGTCCTTGGCGCCCAGCCCGGAGGCCTGCGGAGCGTTGTTGGAATCGCCGTCGGTGTCGTGCCAGTTGCACTGCGAATCCTGGGTCGCAGACCATTCCGACCAGTTGCCCTGTGCCACGCGCATCAACGGCCCGGTCGCGGGCACGCCGCTGCTGTTGTAGATGCTGGCGTTGCAGAACGAAACCGGCTGGGCGGAACTGTCGAAAGGCGTGTAGTTGCTGATATCCGGAGCGCTATATACCTTCACCCATGCATGCAGGTCATTCGGGACTGCCGCGCGTTCCAGGATGGTCTGCGAGGACGTGTCGGTGGATCGCAAGCCGCCGTAAAGCACGCTGCGTACGATATCCAGCCGACTCATGCTCAGCCAGTTGAGGAAGTTACCGCTCCATTCGCCGCTGCAGAAGTGGTTGTGCGCCCCCGTACCGGGATTGTCGGCCATGAAAACCCCGGCGGTATAGCTGTAGCAAAGGGTCGAGCCGAAGTAGCCGGCGTAGGTGAAAGCATCGTCGTAAGTGGCGTCGATTACGCCGTCGCCGTCCAGATCGGTGTAGTCGGTATAGGCCTTGTTGTACAACTGCTCGTCACGCGACATCACCAGCATCACCAGCGGAGGAACCTGATCGGAATTGATCACCGGTTGCAAGTCGTAGGTGGGCTCTGCATTGGCATTGGAAGTGGCAGCCGCGTGTACATACAGGCCGAAGATCACCGGCGCGATGAGCAAACCCCAGATGAACCCGAGCGCTACGGTTCTGACTTTGAAGAGTCGCTCGAACATGGTCTGCCTCGTCTTGACTGTCATCACGTTCATTGCACGACCGCCCGGTACTGGGCAATGGTTACCGCGCGGCCGTTCGCCGGCGAAGTACCCACGCTCTGGATCTGGAAGAAGAGTCCCGCACCGCCTCCCGCTAGACCTACGCCGAGGCCGCGATAACCTGCCGCCTGCGCCGCACCTGCACCCGCGTTGGCACCACTGCCATCGGGGATGACGGACAGCGCCGCAGTCAGGGTGTCGGAAGCGCTCTGCGGGTCTGGCCAATTGATCGTGGCATCGGTGACCCACGTCGACGGTTTGGTCGGGTCCTCCGAAGGATCCAGCGCGCCATACAGAAGTTTCGGCCTGCCGTCCGGACCTGCGATCAGCGATTTTTCGAAAGCCGTCACCAGCGGACAAGGTGCCGGCAATGGTTTGCAGATTTCGGTGAAGTCGAAATCCGCATCCGGCACTTCACCCCCCCAACTCGCCGGCCAACCCGAATTTTCGATGTTCAGTGCAAATAGACCGGCAGCCGGCGGCGCGGTGAGTATCGAGCGCCCGGACTCCGACATCTGGAATGCCTCTGACTGCCGAGCGACGTTGGTAACCATTCGCATCTCGAGCAACGTGCTCTGCATGGCGATCACCGCCACCAGGGAGAGCACGATCAAAAACACCAGGCCGACGAAAAGGGCTATACCGCGCTGGTGCGCGATGCGCGGCGGGGCAGAGGCCGGGCGGATTCTCGTCATGGCGTCAATGCTCCTCACTGGCGGATCCGGTTGCGCAGTTGCGCCACCGAGGTCATCAGGGTGCGCGCGAATTGCTGTGCCTGTCCGTCGAGCGCCGTGGTCTTGCTGAAATTGGGACAGTTGGAAACATCGACCGATCCGTTTGCACTCACGATGTACTGGCAATCGGCGCTCAGCCGCATGGGAAAGGAAGCGTTGGTCGGGTCGATACTGTTGGTGTCGAATGTGTGCGGGATGCCGACATCCCGGGTCTGCGCGCGCACCACGTAACCGATACGCACCGAAATCACGTCCCCCCACCTCCCCGCGGCAGTGACGGCGCTTGCATCCATGTACTGAAGGGGTGCAGTGTTGTCGGGATCAGTGCGCAAGCCGTACTCGAACTGCAATTGCTCGACGCCTTCCACGACCGGCTCATTGATCAAGGCGCCGGAGTCGTCGAGCCGCAGGCGCATCAAGGTCGGAATGGGGTGGCCGTCATCCGAAGCGGCGCTGCAGGTGGCCGCGCCAGCGAGGTCGCTGCACGGACGCAGGTAATACATCTCCACCACGTACGGATACGTGGAAACGCCCGCAATGGAGTTGGGCAGGTCGGCCGGCCGTGTGTCGGCAAACAGAATGCCGCGACCGCCGGTCTGCGCCTGCAGATAGATCTTGCCGGGCGCCAGAGCCGCGGCGGGATCGACCGCGTCGGTATCGGCGTAACGCAGAACCAGCACGTCACTGCCGTCGACATAGTTCGCATCATTGACGCAATTTTTCAGCGCGGCCGGGAACCCGTTGCTGCCGTCGTAGCCCTGGATGCCGTCCGCCACATCGAGTATCCAGGTTGCGTCGCAGTTTCCGACGCCCGTGACCTTAGGCGTGCCGCTGATGTTCGTGGCCGACACACCGCCCCAGAACTGCGTCATGCGCAACGACCAGCCGATGCGGTCCATGGCGAAGCGCATGTTCTGCTGGTTGTAATTGTTGGCCTCCTGCAAGTGATACGCCTGCCGGTTGGCGATCAGAACATTGATCAGCCCAGCCACAACCAGTGCGCCAAGCACGATGGCGATCATCAACTCGATGAGCGAGAAGCCCCCCGTTGTCCGCACTCGCCAGCGGATATTTCGGCGTGCGGTCATGATCCGGCTCCATTCTTGCCGGGGATGAACACGACACTTTCGGATACGTCCGAATTGCCCCCGCCGGTGAGGTCGATCAAGCCATTCCAAGAAACGGTGATGGTCCAAGTACCGTCTTTGTTGTCGGTCACGCTGCCAAAATTGGTAGCGGTGGCCGATGCCGGCGCTGAAGCCTTGATGCGCAGCAGCCATTCCGCCAGGTCGTTGAGCGCGACGTCGTCTGCCGAACAGGCGCTGCTCGAGCAGTCCTTGTACGGCGGAATGCCGGGCTTGTTCCAGTCGTAGGCACCATCGGCCACCCCGACGGGATTGGCCTCCATGCGGTCGGCCAGACTGCGCGCCTGCAGCACGGCCATGGTTCGTGCACCGGATTCCTTGGTAAACGTCGCGCCTTTCAATTCCATCAAAGCCAAGCCGATCAGGCCCAGGCTGAAGATCACGATGGCAACCAGCACCTCGATCAGCGAGACGCCGCGCGCCGCGCGCATTGGAGCGGAACGGAACATTCGCGATTTCCCCTACCCTGAAGCCCCTGTTGACGGGCGCAGGATCGCGCCACTGCGACGCAAGTCTCAAGCGTCAGGCGACGAATGGGCGGGAGGAGCCGATGAGCGGCTTGGCGAAGCAGCGCCGTACCGAGCCGTATCTGGATGAGCTGTTGTTGAAAGTGCAACCATGGATGGCCGCTCCTGGTATGAGGCGCGCAAGGAGTGCAGACCTCGCGCGTGGCCGATACGAGCAGCAATCAGACACGATCTAAAAACAACGATGCCGGAAGACGAATCGAACCCCGGCCAAAGAGTTGGTCGAGGATTCGATATTGACGTCGCGCGTGCGTGTTCCGGACGGAACGCAGCCCCGGGGAAAAATGGTGCCGGAAATAGGATTCGAACCTACGACCTACGCATTACGAATGCGCCGCTCTACCAACTGAGCTATTCCGGCACGGGACTCGAAAGTTTAAGAGCCGCCCGTCCCGCGTGCAACGCGCGGCGGTTCTTCGGCACGCAACTCTTTTGGTAATGCGAACGCAATGTCCTCGGGTTCTGCATGCAGTTCGCGCAGCGAGGTCCCGCCGAGCGATTGCAGATGCGCGATGACTTCGCGCACCAGCTGTTCGGGAGCGGAAGCGCCGGCCGTCAGACCGATCTTCCCGACGCCTTGCAACCAATTCGCGTCGATTTCATTCGGACCGTCGATCAGATAAGCGCGCACGCCTTCGCGCTCGGCCAGCTCGCGCAGGCGATTCGAATTCGAACTGTTGCGCGAACCGATCACCAGCACGATGTCGCACTGACTCGCCAGTTCGCGCACGCCGTCCTGACGGTTCTGCGT
>DATFCO010000063.1:0-6856 GCA_035253005.1 Rhodanobacteraceae bacterium | reverse complement strand
CCCGCATGAAACCGGGGATTCTGCCTCAGGATCGCGGCCAGCAGCGTACTGCCCGAACGCGGCAGACCCGAGATGAAATGGAACGTTCTCGATGGCTTCACGGAATCCGGTGCGGCGGACATGCACACGCTCCTTTCGATGACGGTTTCGCGCTGCCCCAGTATCGCAGGCGCGAATGCCCGCGAGATACGATCGTTGCCGGCGTTGTCATCGTGGCACGTCTGCGATATCCGGCACGCGATGTCTTTCAATAGATCCGCTTGCCTACGGTCGCGGTCCGGTCGAAGCGCGGATTCGGATTTCGTAATCGAGTTCGACCATGCCCGCGTCGCCCCGGCCGAGCACCAACCGCAACAGCTCGCCGGTGGCGCGGCGCGCCATCTCCCGCACCGGTTGGTGGATGGTCGTCAAGGGCGGCCATACCTGGGTCGCGATCGCGGTGTCGTCGAATCCGCAAACGGAAATGTCGTGGGGCACCGACAATCCCGCTTCCGAAGCGGCCCAGATCGTGCCGATGGCCATGTCGTCGTCGCCCGCGAAAATGGCGGTCGGACGCTGCCGCAAAGCCAGCAATTTCCGCGCGGCGGCAACACCCGATTCGAAGGAGAATCTGCCGGGAACCATGTATGCCGGGTTCTCCTTCAGCCCGGCGCGCTCCAGGCCATCGCGATAACCGGCCAGGCGCCACACGCCCGCGCCGTGTTCCAGGTCGCCTACGATGTGCGCGATGCGCGCGTGTCCCAGCGAAACGAGATGCGCCATCATCGCGGCTGCGGCTTCGCGTTCGCGCAGGATCACGCCGACCTGCTTCTCCGGATGGCGCGGGGAAATCGAGGCGAACGGAATGCCGCTCTTGCGAAGGCTCTTCAGCAGCGCTGCGTGATCCGTGATCGGCGGCGTCAGAATCAGTCCGTCGGGTCGGTGCCGCGTCAGGATGTCATCCACGCGTTCGACGAAATCGGGAGCGGCGGAAACCAGCGGCTGCACCATCATGCTGTAGTGCTGTGCCTCGCATGCTTCGAGCACGCCCGCCTGCACTTCCATGATGTAACTGGGCGAACGGTTGTCGTACAGCAAGCCGACCATGAAGGAACGGTTGGTTGCGAGACTGCGCGCCGAGGTGAGCGGGCGATACTTGAGCGCGGCCATCGCATCCAGAACCTGCTGGCGCGTGGACGCGCGCACGTTCGGCTCGTCGTTGAGCACACGCGAAACGGTCTTGCGCGAAGTCTTCGCCACGCGGGCCACGTCGCTGATGTTGGCGCGCTTCATGAGGCTCTTGTCGACGAGATTTCAGTGCGGGTTTGCGTCGGCCGCGGGCGAGGCCGGCACGTATCGGGTCGGCACGTTCCATCCGCTCACTTCGAGAACCGGCCTGGTGGTTCCTTTCGCCTTATAACGCGCGGTCACGGTCAATGATTCGCCCGGCCACAGCGTGACGTCGTTATCGCTCCACAGGATGGGCAGCGCAAGATCGCCATGATCGGACTGGCGGATCGACAGATGCTGAAACAAGGCGACGATGTTCGAAGATTTTGGAACGGTGAGCGCGACCGTGGTGACGTAGTCGTCACCGTCGCGCCGCGTCGTCGCGTGTACCTCGCTGCTGGCCGTGGACAAGGACCGCAGCGCCGTGAAATCGGCGTATCGCGTGACCGGCGTCAGGTACCAGTTCGAATGCTTCCAGTCGAGTACGTCGGGTTGCGTCGAAAGCCAGTACACGTTGCGGCTGACGGGCCGGCCATCGCTGGATGCAAGATTCAATTCGACGAAATAGGTCGGCGACAATCCGGAAAGCGCGGAAAGCTTCGTCAGCTCGCGCGTGTGATTACCCGCAAGATCGATGCCGGAAAATTGCTTGTCATAACGCACGCTGCCATCGAGATTCCGCACTTGCACCCTCGCTTGCAGACCGTGCGCGTCGGTCAGCGTGTGATTCACCAGCACGATCGCGCGGGTATCGTACGAATACTGGATGTGCAACGGCTCGTTGGCCTTCTTGGCGCCGAAATACGCGCCCGCCGGATTCATGTACCAGTCGTACAGGTGCCAATGCAGCGAAGGCCAGGCATTGTTGAGCATCCAGTAGATCACGCCCGTCGCCGGATTGGCCGAATCCATGTGCGCGTTGAACGCCTCGAACTGGGCGCGGACGTTGTCGTAGTTTTCGAGCTGGGCTTTCTGCACGTAGTCCGCAAGATCCTTGGGTGATCCATAACGTTTCGCGAGCGCATTGTCGAGGGGCTCCAGCGTCGCGAACGGAGACCACGCCGCGGTCGCGTGGAATTGCCGTACCTTCGGATGCTTCCAAAGCGCTTCCTGCGACAGCGGCGACAGCATGCGTTCGATATCTTCGAGGCGCGGAATGTCGGCGCCCGCACCGACTTCCGAATCGAATCCGAACGCGCCACCCAGCTTGTCGGCGTACCAGTAGGACGGCGGCACCCACGCATAAGGCCCCGCCATCTTCATTCCGGACGGACCGGCCGCAACGCTGGCCTGATCGGATGCGGCGGAAATGATCGAGGTGTCCCAGCCTGCCGCATGCAAGGTGTCTACATACATGCGTGCGATCGCCGGCGGCGGCGCGTTGTCGCTGCCGATCAGGAAACCGATCACGGACGGATGATTGCGCAGCAGGCGCGCCTCGCTCGCCATCGACTCCTGCGCGATCTTGATGTCCGCCTCGTCCCACGGCTCGCCACCCGTTTTGGCCGCGGACTCCCACTTGTCGCAACATTCCCAGCCCGGCAGGATCATGATGCCGTCGCGATCGGCGAGATCGTAGAAGTGTTGGTCTTCGAGCTTGCCTTCGCTGCGTATCGTGTTGAGGCCGAGATTGCGGATGTAACTGAACTCGGCCTCCATGCGTCCGGGCAACTGGCGCAGAAACATGTCGGGCGCCCAACCCGCTCCGCGGATCAGCACCGGCTTGCCGTTGATGAAGAATTGAATATAGCCCTGTTTCGTGAGCTTCGAGGTCGCGCTGCGAATGCCGAACGTCGTGGCGACCCGATCGGAATCCGCACCGTCCACCGATGCGGCGAGTTTCAAGTCGTATAGCGGATGATCACCCATGCCGATCGGCCACCAGACTTTCGGGTGGTCCAGTTCGAGTGCTGGATTGGTCCTGGACGAAAACGAAACAGTTTGCGTCTGCCCCGCTTCAAGATGCACCTTCTGCTGCAGCGAAATGCCTGCGGCGCTGCCGCTGATCTCGACGTCGTGCGGAATGCTGTCCAGATTGATCGCCTCCACCTTCACCATCAATGCCGCGCGCGAAAGATCCGGCAGCGAAAGCCGCGAGGTGACTTGCGGTAAATGCAGCTCGACGGGTCCCGTCTGCACGATCTCCACACCGCGCCACGGACCCATGTTGTTGTCGGGTGGTTCTGGGTTCCAGTCCACCCAGCCCATCGAGAAGTCGCGCTGCGGTTCGGCGGGATAGACGCGCAAGGCCAGCACGTTCGTGCCGTCGTGCACCCAGCGTGTCACATCGAACTCGTGCACGGGATAGGCGCCCGCAACGACGGTGTGATCGGCGATCTCGTGTCCGTTGACCCACACATCGGCACCGGCGATCATCCCGTTGGTGCGCAACAGCGTGTGTGTCTTGGCCGTGCTTCCTGTCAGCACGAATTGCGCGCGATACCACCACGGAAGGACGAAGCGGTGATGCCCGGCATCCGGCACTTCCACCGCGCGCAGGTTGTCATCATAGAACACGTCCTCGTATTTGCCGTTTTCCAGCAGACCGGCCATCACCGTCGCGCGGCCGCTGACCGAATACCAATCCTTGGTTGAAAAATCCGCGCTGGATATCTGCGCTCCGCCCTCCTGCGCCTTGGCGCTGGACTGGATTTCCCAGTGCGCGATGGCGGTCGCCCTGCCGACGTCGCGTTCCACGCGCGTGGGTGCGTCAGCGCCGGCGGCGTTCACAGCGGGCGCAATAACGATCACTGATATCGCGATCAGGAAAACGTGTCGCAAGGCTTCGTGCATGGCGTCAGTTGTTCCCCAGATAGGCTTCCCGGATCTCGGCGGGCGCGAATGGCCAGGCCCCGTTGACCTTGGCCCAGATCACGAACACCACCAGGCCCGCAACGATCCACGCGCCCGAGAGGATCAGCGACAGCGTCGAGGCCGACACGTACACGTAAATCCACCCCAGCATCGCGACGATGCACGGCAACGGATACAGCCACTGCCGATAAGGCCGCGGCAATTCCGGCTGACGCTTGCGCAGCACCACCAGCGCGACGATCTGCGCCGCCGACTGCACGATGATCGTGGCCGCCAGCAGCATGTTGATGACTTCGGTGAGATCGAAGAATGTCCCCGCTGCCATCACGACGCCCATGGTGAGCAAGGCTACGTGCGGAAAACCGTGTCTGGCATGCAGCCGACCGAACGCGGAGACGAACACACCGTCGTGCGCGGCCTGATAGGGCACGCGCGAGCCGCCGAGCAAACCGGCGAACACCGAGGCGAACGCGGTCACGATCACCAGAATGGTGATCACGGCTGCGGCCGGATGTCCCCAAGTGCGCTCGACCACCAGCGAGGCGATGGACTTCGATCTCGCCACTTCTTGCCAAGGCACCACGCCCAGCACGCTGATATTGAGCGTGAGATACACCACCATCATCGCAATGACCGAAATGATGATCGATCCCGGCATCGTCCTGCCGGGATCGCGCAACTCGTCGCCCATGTAGGCGGTGGTGAAATACCCGAGATAGTCGTAAATGCCGATCACCAGCCCCGCGCCGAGGCCCATGAAGAAATGGCTTCCGAAGGCGTTGGCGGGAAGGGTGAAGGCCAGGGCGGGATGGAAATTGGTGAACCCCGCCGCGGATACGCCCACCACCGAGAGGAGCATGATGATCCACAGCGCGATCGTGATCGCGCGGATCGATTCGATCCGCCGGTACAACAGGAACACGACGAAAAAACTCGCGAGCACGCTGATGAGGTGCACGGCCGTCCAGCTGAGGTGCGGGAAAAAGAAGCCGAGGTATTCGACCATTCCGATGATGCCGGTCGACATGATCAACGGAATGGTCAACAGCACCGTCCAGATGAAAAGGAACGGCATCAGTTTGCCGGTGCGGTACTGGAAGGCTTCGCGAAGGTACACGTAAGTTCCGCCCGAGCCCGGCATCGCCGCGCCCAGTTCCGCCCACACCATGCCGTCGCACGCCGCCAGGATGGCGCCCGCGATCCAGCCGATGATGGCCTGCGGTCCACCCATCACGGCAACCATGATCGGAATCGTGATGAATGGCCCGATGCCACACATCTGCGTCATGTTGATCGCCGTGCCGGAAAACAATCCGACCGAGCGATGGAAGCCGTCGCGCGCTGGAGGAGTTGTCTCGGGTGTCTGCATGTCCGGCCTGCCGTATGCGGGTTCAACTGTTGTGCAACAACCACCGTGCAATCTTTCGTGGCTTCGGGCGTCGCCGGCACGCGGCGCCGAAGCCGGTTTCGCCGGACATCTCCCCTGCTCCGGTCACCACTGGCCGCGGACGCCGACCATCACCAGGCGCTCGGAAAAATTGGCGTGGCCTTCCTGATCCGGCCAGACGAGGTAGTAGCGTTGAAACTCGTTGCTGAGGTTGGTCCCCTGCACGAATAGCTGCGCGTACTTGTTGATCTTGTACGAGACGGATGCGTCGATGTACTTCTGTGGCGCTTCGTATTCTTCCAGACCCGTGATGCCGCCTACGTCCTGAGACACGGCGCGCCGCGAGCGGTAGTTGTATGCGACGCGCGCCTGGAAGCGGTCGTTCTGGTACCACAGGATCAGGTTGCCGGACTTGTCGGAATTGTCCTGGAACGGGATCTTGTTGCCGGCCAGATCGGTTTGCCCCGAGTCGCTGGGCGCGTAGGTGGCGTTGAACTCGATGCCGGTATTCGACAGGAATCCGGGCAGGAACGTGAATCCCTGGCGGTAATCGAACTCCGCGCCGTGGATGCTGTTGCCGGTGCCCTGCAGCGGCTCGGTGATGACCACGCAATGCCCGCGCACCACGCCATCCGCATCGGGGAGATCGCAGTTGATGACGCTGCCCTGCAGGATGAAACTCTGCACGTTGATCCGGAAGAACGCCAGGCTGACCATGCTGGTCGGATTGATGTAGTACTCGAGCGAAGCGCCGTAGTTCTTGGAGCGCCACGGGTTGAGATCCGGGTTGCCCGACGAACTGCCTTGCGAGACCCGGAAGATCTGCCCGGTCGGGGTTTGCACCAGCGAATAACCCAGGACCAATCCGCCGCCCCAGGTGCTGAGGTCCAGCGGCATCATGTTCTTCGAATAGGCCAGGCGAAGTTTCAGATTGTCGGTGACGTCCAGCGCGAAATTGGCCGCGGGCAGGACGTCCTGGTACTCGCGCCGGGTCACCTGCGTGCCGGCATCGGCGGGAAGCGTCAGGTTGGGGCCGGGAAGACCGGTCAGGTGCTGGGTGATGTCGAGATTGGTGCGCACCACGCGCACACCGACATTTGCACTGTACGGCAGATTGCCGATGTGGCCGTCGAAATCACCCTGCAAATACCCGGTCGTCTGTTTCATCCATACCGACCAGGTATTGCCCGGGTCTTCCTGCAACTGCAATCCCGGATAGAGCGATCTGTCGAATGACAACGGGTTGTCCATGGCATAGGGATCGAAAGCCCAGAAGGTGATCCCCGTTCCCAAGAGATTGGTGTATTCCTTCCAGTTGTCAGACAGCGGCGCGGGCAATTGCGACGGAGGCTGCGCGGACAGCGGGCCGGCGCGGAATGCACCTTCCGAATTGCCCGCGGTGCACGAACTCCCTTGCAGAACGACGTCCGCGCCGAGATAACGCAC
>DATFCO010000062.1:0-8727 GCA_035253005.1 Rhodanobacteraceae bacterium | reverse complement strand
CCATTGCGCAGCAATGGTTTCGGGGGTTGTGGGAGAATGAAATTGATTCGAAGGGCGAACTGCCATTCGATCAAACGGACCTTCACTAGGCTACCCTCACCGCGTGAGACGCTTCGACATCCTGCACCAGCGCATCGATCGCGAGCGCCTGCGCGCGTTCGGCCTGTTCCTGTGGCAGCGGTTCCTGTCGGACAAGTGTTTCGAAACGGCGGGTGCGCTGTCCTACACCACGCTGTTCGCGATCGTGCCGCTGCTGACCGCGGTGCTGGCGATGCTGGCCGCGTTCCCGGTCTTCGCGGAATGGCGCATCGCGATTTCCGATTTCGTGTTCCGCAATTTCGTGCCGGCCGCGGGCGCGACGGTGCAGAACTACCTGCTGCAGTTCGCCGAGAACGCCAGCAAGCTGACCGCGGTCGGCATTTTGTTTTTGCTGGTCAGCGCGCTGATGATGATGGCCAGCATCGAGGACCGCTTCAATCGCATCTGGCGCGTGCAGACGCCCCGCAGCGGTGGTTCGCGCCTGTTGCTGTACTGGGCCGCGTTGACGATCGGGCCGCTGCTGATCGTCGCGGTGCTCGCCTTGCTGTCGCGCGTGCTGCCGCTTTCTCCGCAACCGAACGCGCAGCCCTTGCCATGGGCGCAGCCGTTGTTCGTGCTGCTGCCGTTCGTGCTGACCTGGGCCGTGCTGCTCGGCATGTACATGCTGATTCCGAATCGCACGGTCGCATTCCGGCACGCGGGCGTGGGCGCGCTGATCGCGGCGATCCTGTTCGAAATCGCGCGCGTGCTGTTCGGTCTGTACGTCGCGCAAGTACCTTCTTATCAGCAGATCTATGGCGCGTTGGCGGCCGCGCCGATCTTCCTGATCTGGGTCTATCTCTCCTGGGTGATCGTGCTGCTGGGTGCATCGCTCGCCGCGGCGATGGCGGCATTCGAATACCGGCCGGTCAGCGAACGCTTGCCGGCGGGTTGCGAATTCATCGGCCTGCTGCGCGTGCTGCGGCATTTCGCCGAAGCGCAGCGCACGGGCGAAGGCCTGCACAGCGAGGAGTTATGCCGGCGCGAACGTTTTCTTGCCGACGATCTGTTGCAGCGATATCTCGGCGATCTGCACAAGGCCGGCCTGGTGCAACGCGCGGAATCGGGCGAGTGGGTGTTGTCGCGCGATCTCGCCACCGCGAATCTCGCCGATCTCTATCGCGCCGGCCGTTATCGTCTGCCGCTGGACGAGGACGCGATCCAGCGTGCGCTAATCGGCTTGACCACTCCGGCGCGGCTGGCGGTGACCGACGCGATCGAATCGCTGCGCGCGCACTTGGCGCCGCCGCTGTCCGCGTTGTTCTCCGCGGACGTGCATGGCGAGGCGCGCCATCGGAGGGAGGGCTGACATGCCGTGCGCGCGCTTCATCGTCCGCGGCCGCGTGCAAGGCGTGTTCTTCCGCGCCTCCACCCGCGAGCAGGCGTTGAAGCTCGGCATTACGGGCCATGCAAGGAATCTCGCCGACGGCGACGTCGAAGTGGTCGCTTGCGGCGCAAGCGGCGCGCTGGATGAATTGCAAAAGTGGTTGCATCGCGGGCCCCCGTCGGCACGGGTCGAGAGCGTGACGCGGGAGGAGCTGCCGGAGCAGGACATGCAAGGGTTCGCGACGAAATAACAATACTCGTCATTACAAAGTCCATCCATGGACTTTGCCTGTACAGGCCCGCCTACGGCGGTTCAAATTCGTTCCAGACGAATTTGTCCCGCCTTCGCAGGAAGACGAAACTCTCTCAGGTTCCGGGATGAACAACATGCGGGAACACCGCTACACGATTTCGCTTCGCTGGACCGGCAACACCGGCACTGGTACCGAAAGCTATCGCGGCTACAAGCGCGACCACGTGATCGAAGCGGGCGGCAAGCCGCCGATTCCAGGTTCGTCCGATCCGCATTTTCGCGGCGACGGCGCGCGCTGGAATCCGGAGGAGCTGCTGGTGGCTTCGCTTTCCACCTGCCACCAGCTCTGGTATCTGCACCTGTGCGCGGACGCCGGCATCGTCGTCACCGCGTACGAAGATCGCGCCGAAGGCACGATGGCCGAAAACGCCGACGGCAGCGGCGAGTTCACGCGCGTCGTTTTGCATCCGCATGTCTTGCTGCGGGCCGGCGCCGATGCAGAACGGGCGCGCGAGCTGCACCACCACGCGCATGCGCTGTGCTTCATCGCGCGCTCGGTGAATTTTCCGGTTGAATGCGAGCCCGTGATCGAAATGGAAGCGGGCGGCGATCCGCCCGCTTCCCGCTCGTCGATGTGAACTTTACTTCGCCGGATCGAGCCGTCCGTACAAACCATCAGCCTCGTCATTCGGTCCAGCGGTGAAATACAGCGAATTCACCGACTGGCTGGAATAGCCGTTGCCGAATGCCAGCCCCCACAGCCCGTCGATCTGGATCGGATTGCCTTTCGCATCGCCCAGCGGTCCGACCGGCATGCCCGATGCGAAGTCGTAAGCGTTGATGCGGCCGTCGCCGAAATTGCCGATCAGCAACCGGCCGGATGCGCGCCCGAATCCCGCCGGCGCCAGTGCGATTCCCCACGGCGCGTTCAGCGCGCCCTGCGAGGCGAAACGGCGCAGCAGCTTGCCGTCCGGATCGTAGATGTCCACGTAACCGAAACCCGGTCCCGGCACATCGTCCTTGCGATCGGCGTCCTGCTTGGCGTAGGTCACGTACAGATCGCCGTTGATGTTCTGGATCCCGAACGGCGCGTAGCCCGCCGGAATCCGCGCGTCGCGGAAGGCGCCGGGAGAGAGCGTCACGGGATTGAAGTTCGAGTCGAACACCTCGATTCGGTTGTTGTGGAAGTCGGTGGCGTACAGGCGCCCGCCGCCGCCGTCGCCGCTCAGCGCCAGCCCCTTGTAGATCGCATGCCGGCGCGAATGATCGACGACTTTGATCGCGTGCGTGGAATCCACGTTCGGCGCCCAGCCGGAGATCACGCCGTCCTCGCTGTCGAACACGAACACGGCCGGGCCGCTCAGCGGGCCTTTGCTCACCATGAAACCTTGCGAGCCGTTGTAGATGATGCCGGTCGCCGCGCCGCCGTTGTCCGAACTGTGCGTAGGAATGTCGACCACCAGCGGCACGATGTTGCCCGCGCCGTCGTACAACGTGGATACGCCGCTGCCGTTGTCGGCGATCCAGACCGGCCCGAAGGGATTGAAGGCGATGCCCCAGGCGTTGACGAGATTGGGATCGGGGTGATCGGCCGGAACGGCGCCGTCCGAAACTAGATTGTGCTGCTGGTATCTGAGCGGCATCCCCATGTACGGCGATGCGGAGAACGCGGGTGCCGAGCAAAGCAGCGCGAACGCCAGCGGCGCGCCGCGGCGGGCGAGGGAGAGCGTTTTCATGGTCAGGGTCCTTGTGACGCCTCGATGCAGCCGCGGACGCGGCTGTGCCAGTGAGTGCCGCGTCGGACGTTCGAGGTTTACTCATTCAAAGCGTCATCCCGGCCATGGATGGCCGGGATCCAGTGCCAGGGACGGCAAATCAAACGAAGCGGGAACGCGCGGGCTCGAATGTCCGAGGAAGATCCCGCTCAGCGCTCGCCCAGCCGAGGCAACAATCCGACCAGGTTGCACGGCGGCGTGCGCGCGTCCAGTTGCGCGCGCAGCAATTTCTCCCACGCCGTGCGGCAAGCCGAAGTCGAGCCCGGCAGACAGAACACGAAAGTATTGTTGGACAGACCCGCGAACGCGCGCGACTGCAACGACGACGTGCCGATTTCCTCGAAGGAAATTGCGCGGAACAATTCGCCGAAACCCGGCATTTCCTTGTCCAGCAACGGCGCGATGGCCTCGGGCGTGGAATCGCGGCCGGTGAATCCCGTGCCGCCGGTCACCAGCACACCGTGCACGTTTTCATCCGCGATCCACGCCGCCACGATCGCGCGGATCGCGTAACGATCGTCGCGCACGATTCGCCGCTCGTGCAGATGATGTCCCGCTTCCGTCAGCGCGCCGGCCAGATAATCGCCCGACGTGTCGTTTTCCCCCGTGCGCGTATCGGAGACGGTGAGCACGCAGAGGTTCAGGGAGACGAATTGTTCCTTCGCGCTCATGAAATGAGCATAGCGCGCCACGAGCGGCGTAGGGCGGGAGTAGCGTAGCGAATCCCGCCGCATGGCGCATATCCTGAGCACATGCCCCGCTACGTGCGCTCATTCGTTCCCGGCGGAACATTCTTCTTCACGGTTGTTCTGCTGGACAGACGGCAGCGTCTTCTAGTCGACAGGATCGATTCGCTGCGCGAGGCATTCGCTTCGGTACGAACGAAGCGTCCATTCACCATCGAGGCGGCGGTGATCCTCCCCGATCATTTGCATTGTATGTGGACCCTGCCGGCGAACGATGCGGATTTCTCAAGCCGATGGCACGCGATCAAGGCTGCGTTTTCAAGAGCAATTCCGAAAGGAGAGAGGCTTTCGCCAAGGCGGCTCGCTAAGGGAGAGCGCGGCGTTTGGCAAAGGAGATTTTGGGAGCATACGATTCGTGACGAAGGAGATTTCGAGCGTCACGCGGATTACATCCATTACAATCCGGTGAAGCATGGATATACCCGTCGGGCAGCCGATTGGCCGTATTCGACGTTCCATCGACATGCTCGGAGTGGTGTGTATGCGCCGGATTGGGGTGCGCCGGATGATGTTCGCAAGCTGGACCTAGAGTGACTTTGAGCGGCGGGATTCGCTGCGCTACTCCCGCCCTACGCGAGCTGCGCTACTCCCGCCCTACGCGAGCTAGACGGGGATCTTGGACTGGCGATTAGTTGCGCTTTCAGTGGCGGACAAGGCTGTGCGACTCCGCCGCCTGCGCCACCTCCGCCAAACGGCAATCTATGGGGTAATTTTGATACTCAGGATCAAGTCTGTACCATAGGAGGCCGAATAGGCGCAAAAATGAATAGCAATAAATGCGTGTTGGCGTGTTGCAAAGCACATGATAACTGTTTCACGCGGTATTTTTGTAACGCGTCTTCATGGGTAGGTGCTCCGTTTGCTCTGCCTTTCCCTTGCCAAAAGTGTGATCGCATTGCAGCCGCATGCGTCATAAGTGCTTGGATAAGTCCGTGCCCAGGTTGCAACTGAAAGACTTATTTACGGCTGTGACATCTGCGTCGATTGGCGTGGCGATTTATATTTGTGATTGGATTTATCCTTACAATCCACCTATATGCGCACTTGGACTTAAGTGTACCCTTGCGCAGATGTATATTATCCCATTATTAATTGCCGTAGTTCTTGGTATAGTTTTTAGTAAAAGACCCTTCCTCAGTTGGTCATTTTTTATGTTACCTTCTTTATTTTTAAGAGAAATTACAATTGTGAGTGGAGGAGGAAATCTTTGGCCTTTATTTATGTTCTTCGACATCACGCACGCGCTTTTGGTGGCTGCAATAATATGGGGCGTGGCAACCCTTTGCCGAATCGTCTTTCGTAATAGGATTAAGTCATAACTCGTATAAGACCGGCCAGCTTGTATACGGCGGCGGTAAAGAAATAAGGACTCAGATTCATTTTCCAATGTCTTTGCCTAATGAATAGATGGTCTATTGTACAGTCTGGATTTTTCTGAGAATGAGTGATGAACCCACGCCTCACCCTCTCGCTCGGCAAAGCCTGCGTGGCGGGTGCGGCGGTGGTGTTCGCGATCGGCGTGCTGGAGGCGATCTTTCTTTCGATCGTCGGTTCGCGTACGTGGGACCTGGCGGGCGGGAGAACGGTATCGCTGAATTTCCTGAAAGGATTCGCCTTGCCTTGTATGTCACGCCGAGCGAATACTGGTTGTTCATCGGCACGCTCGGTATCGCGGCCGCGCATTACAATTAAGGACCAGGTTCATTTTCCACAGCCAGCACCCAAGTTTGCGCTGGATCTCATTCGAGCGTAGCTAATCGCAAATCCGACCCATCGATATCCTCCGGGGGTGATCCCTCCCGCTTCCGCACCCACATCGCGTGCAGCAGCGCGGCGAAATCGCGGGCGTAGCCGCGCATCTCGAAGAGACCGGTTTCGCGTTTGCGCCGCTGCAGGCGGATGCGCAGTGCCGACAAGGAGCCGGAATCGCGCGCGAGGTTCACGGCGGTTTCGATGAACTCGCGTTCGTCGCGCGCGTTCATCGCATCCATCTTCAGATGATGATTGAGGCTGCCGGCGACGCGTGCGGCGAACGTGTCGCCGGGGCAGGTCAGCACCGGACAGCCGGCCCATAGCGCATCGGATGCCGTGGTGTGCGCGTTGTAGGGATGCGTGTCCAGAAACAGGTCGGCCAGCGCATGGCGCCCCAGATGTTGCGCGTGCGGCAGCTTGGGCGAGAACACCAGCCGGCGCGGATCGACGCCGTAGGCCTGCGCCATCGCGCGCAGGCGTTCGTCGGCTTCGCGGCCGGCATCCAGCAGCCACAGCACGCTGCCGGGAGCTTCGCGCAGCACCGCGCACATTCGCGCAAAACTTTGCGCGTTCAATTTCCAGGAATTGTTGAAGCTGGCGAACACCACGCTGTCTTCGGGCAAGTGGAAAGCGCGGCGCGGCGGTGATTCGGGAATCTCGCGCGTGGCATCGCTCGGCTGATAGCAGCGCGGCAGATAGACGACGCGTTCGGAAAAATGCTCGCGCAAACCTTCCGGCAGCACGAAGCGGTCGGCGATGATGTAGTCGTAGAACTCGGCGCCCGAAGTACCCGGATAACCCAGCCAGTTGACCTGGATCGGCGCGGGCCGCAGCGCGAACGCGCCCGGCATGCCGCCGCCGCACCACACATCCAGGTCGATCAGGATGTCGATGCCCGCATCGCGGGTGCGCTGCGCCACCATCGCGGGCGTCAGCGCGGACACGTCGTGGAATTCCTGCGCGGTCGCGCGCAACCGTTGACGGATTGCGCTGCCATCGTCTGGGCTGGTGGCGAAGAGGTGGATTTCCAGATCGAGTTTCGCCAGTTCCTCGAACAGGTGCGCGACCAGCAGCGCGGTCGGATGCGCGTGGAAACCCGCGGAGACGAAACCCACGCGCAGCGGCGCATCCGCGGGTTTCGCCGGGGCGTGCAGCAGACGTCCGCCGCCGGTGCGCGAGATCACCCGCCGCGCCTGCGCGCGCGCGCAGGCCAGTTGTTCTTCCGCGGTCGAGTTTTCCGCCAGCAGCGAGAACGGTGCGACGTCGGGATTGCCCTGCAACGCCAGCGACCGCAGTTTCGCGCCGAAGGCATCGCTGTCGCGCCAGTCGTAGACGCGCCGCTGCACGAACGCGAGTTGCGAAAGCGCCGGCACCAGATCCGGATTTAGCTTCAGCGCGCGCCGGTATTCGCCGAGCGCGGATTCGAAGCGATTCAGTTCCTCGTCCACCAGGCCGCAGTGATGCGGAAAGATCGCGTCGCCGGGCGCCAGGGCCGCGCCGCGTTCGTAAGCCTGCCGCGCGCGCTCGAACTGGCGCTGGCTGCGATGGATGTGTCCCAGCAACAGCCAGGCCTGCGGCACCTGTGTGTGCGCCAGCACCGTGCGCACCAGACGCTCGGCTTCGCTCATCTCGCCCAAGGCCATTTCGGTGGCCGCGAGGTTCAGCAGCAGGCGCGGATCGTCCGGCGCGTCGTTCAATGCGGCGCGATAGACATTGCGCGCCCGCTGATGATCGCCGCAGGCGACGCACGCGTTGGCCAGCGCGTTCCATAACGGCGCATTCGCCGGCATCACGGCCAGCGCGCGCTCTATCGCGTGCAACGCACCGGGTGGATCGTCGAGGCTCAGCAAGGCACTCGAGAGATTGCAGTAGGCCGCGAATTCCTGGGGCGCCAATTCGATCGCGCGTTCGAACTCAACGCGCGCTTCCGCGGCGCGGCCCAGCATCAGCAGCGCCACGCCGTGCAGCCGCGTCAATTCCGCGTCATTCTTCTGCGTGTTCAGCGCCTGCAGCGCGCGCGCTTCCGCGCCCGCCGCGTCGCCGCGCTCGATCAGCGCCACGACGTCTTCGATATCGCTGAAGGCCACGCTCATGCGTGCGCACCCGCGAGTTCCGCCAGCGCCTGCGCGTGCGCCTCGCGTTGCAACGCGGCGACCAGTTCGTCCAGATCGCCTTCCAGGATTTGCGGCAACTGGTGCAAGGTCAGATTGATCCGGTGATCGGTAACGCGCCCCTGCGGGAAATTGTAGGTGCGGATGCGTTGGCTGCGGTCGCCAGAACCCACCTGCAATTTGCGGGAGGCGGCCTGCTGCGCGTCCTGCTTCGCCTGGGCTTCGTCGCGCAATCGCGCTTTCAGCAGGCTCATCGCGAGCGCACGGTTCTTGTGCTGGCTGCGCTCCTCCTGGCATTCCACCACGATGCCGCTGGGCAGGTGCGTGACGCGGATCGCCGAATCGGTCTTGTTGACGTGCTGTCCGCCGGCGCCGGACGCGCGATAGGTGTCGATCTTCAAATCGGCGGGATTGATTTCCACGTCCTCGATTTCGTCGAGTTCGGGCAGGATCGCCACCGTCGCCGCCGACGTATGGATGCGACCGCTGCTTTCCGTGATCGGCACGCGCTGCACGCGGTGCGTGCCCGATTCGTATTTCAATCTGGAAAATGCACCGCGACCTTCGATGCGAGCCACGGCTTCCTTGTAGCCGCCGTGCTCGCCTTCGTTGGCCGAGAGGATTTCCGTGCGCCAACCTTGGCGTTCCGCATAACGCAGGTACATGCGCAACAGATCTCCGGCGAA
>DATFCO010000061.1:0-2705 GCA_035253005.1 Rhodanobacteraceae bacterium | reverse complement strand
GCGCGTGACCACGCCGAGAATGCGGTGGCGCGTGGTGTGCGGCCGCGGCGTCACGATCGACACGCGCTCGCCCACCAGCGCGTTCAACAGCGTGGACTTGCCGACGTTGGGGCGGCCGAGAATCGCGGCGATGCCGCAGCGGAAAATAGATTCACTTGGCATCTGAAGCGGTTCTCAAAGCGTAGCGAGCGAAGGCAGGTTGCGCGACGCCGGAGCGCAGGAACCGGAGTGTATATGTCAATACATGAGGATTCCGAGCACCGCCGGCGTGCAAGCTGCCGAGCGCAGTAGCTTTGAAACCGCTTCAGGCGCCGCCGGACCCGACCAAGGCATCCAGCGCCGATTCGGCCGCCATCTGCTCCGCTGCGCGGCGGCTGCTGCCGCTGCCTTCGAAACGCGCGGGCTCCGGTTCGCTCAGCACGCAGGCGACTTCGAAGATGCGCGCGTGCTCCTCGCCGCGCGTGGCCAGTAATTCGTATTGCGGCAACGGATAGCCCTGCGCCTGCAGCCATTCCTGCAGCCGCGTCTTGGCGTCCTTGGCCGCGCTTTCGATCGATTCGATCGCGTCGCGAAACATCGCGCGCAGCCATTCGCGGCAGGCATCGAATCCGCCGTCCAGATACACCGCCGCGACCAGCGCTTCGAACGCGTCGGCCAAGATCGAGTCGCGCCGAAAACCGCCGCTCTTCAGTTCGCCGGGGCCGAGCCGCAGTTCATCGCCAAGTTCTAGCGCGCGGGCGCGTTCGGCCAGCGCGGGGCCGCTGACCAGTTGCGCGCGCAGGCGCGTGAGTTCGCCTTCGTCCGCTTTCGGTCGGACTTCGTAGAGCAATTCGGCGACGGCGAGGTTGACCAGCGCGTCGCCCAGGAATTCCAGCCGCTCGTTGTTTGGACGGCCGGCGCTGCGATGCGTCAGCGCCAGCCGCAGTAATTCGGGATCGCGGAAGGAATATCCGGCTTTCACGCCCCGGCGTTGTTTCCCAATGGCACCGTCTTGTCGAAGTGCAACAGGAAATCGATGTTGTAGAGGAAGGGGATGTCCTTGTCGTACTTCACCTGCAAGGTGCCGCCGCCCGGACCGTTTTTGATGTGGATGTTTTGCGGCGAGAACGTCTTGTCGTCCACGTACTGGAAGCTGCCCTTGAAGGCTAGATCGCTCTGGATTTGCTCCGGCGTCTTGCTGGCGAGATCGGGCTCCGCGGCCAGCGTCTTCATCGCCTTGACCACGCCCATGTATTCGGCGTAGGCGGGGACCAGCTTCATCGCCATGTAAATGAAGAACCCGACGATGATCAGGACGAACACGAACCCGATCAGGGTGATACCTTGCTGCTTTTTCATCTGCATTCCCCCGCAACGTGAACCGGCGGCGCGGAGTCTAGCAGCACCGTTAGGCGGCGGAATGTGGGTGAGCCGGCGTTTTTGCGAGATGCCTTGAAAGGCATCTCGCCCCGGCGAACGCCCGCACAAGGAAGTGCGGGCGGGAAACCGATCAGGGAAGACTGCTTGCCGAACGGTGTCTGCCCGATCAATGCAAGACAGTGCCGATCCGCTTCAGATTCGCCAGGCTGAACCAGATCAGAAAGGCCTTGCCGCGCAGATCCTTTTCCGGCACCGGACCCCAGAAGCGGCTGTCGGAACTGTTGTCGCGGTTGTCGCCCATCGCCCAGTAACACCCTGGCGGCACCACCCAGGTGCCGTCGGTCTGTGGTGCGCGCCTGAAGGGCGGCAAGACGATGATGCGGTGGGTGACGTTACCGAGGTGCTCGATGCGTTCTTCGCCGCCGGCCTCTGCGGTTTGTACGCTCTCGGTATCGGTGTCGGTGATCGGTCCGAGATAACTCTGCGGCATCGGTTTGCCGTTCACGAACAACTGCTCGTTGTGCACGCTGATGGTGTCACCCGGCAAGCCGACAATGCGCTTGATGTAATCCTCCTTGGGGTTGGGCGGGTACTTGAACACCGCGATGTCGCCGCGGTGCGGCTCGCCGATGTCCACGATCTTGGTGTCGGTCACCGGCAGGCGCAGGCCGTAGGCGAATTTGTTGACCAGCACGAAGTCGCCGACCAGCAGCGTCGGCATCATCGAACCGGAAGGTATACGGAACGGTTCGATCAGAAAGGTGCGGAACAACAGCACCGCCAGGATCACCGGGAAGAACGAGCGCGCGTAATCCACCAGCAGCGGCTCGTGCGGCTTCTGCGCCTCCGCGTTCGCGCGTTCGATGCGGCGGTGCTGGAACAGCAGCCGGTCCAGCGCCCAGATCACGCCGAAAGCGGCGGTCATCAAAACCAGCGCCAGCGCGAAATCGGAGGTGACGTACCAGATGTAAAGGCACGCACCGACGATGGCGATCAGCAGGATCATTCCCCAGGAGTCTTTATTCATTTTTGTGCCTTGCCTTTTCTCGCTATTCCGGCGAAAGCCGAAATCCAGTTTCGCCTTCCGCAAGATTGCTCTGGGTTACGCTCGCTGCCGCGAGCGGGCGCGAACTCGCACATCCCTGTGCTCGACATGCGCGCCTTTTCCCCGCGCCCGGCTGCGATGCTCGGCGTCATGCGACGGCGCTCAAAGCTCGCTCAACACGGCCATCCATGGCCTGCTCTTTTGTAAGCCGGCTCACTTGTCCACCTTCAACACCGCCAGGAACGCCTCCTGCGGGATCTCCACGCGGCCGACCTGCTTCATGCGCTTCTTGCCTTCCTTC
>DATFCO010000060.1:0-9601 GCA_035253005.1 Rhodanobacteraceae bacterium | reverse complement strand
AGGCCTTGAACTCGCCGCCAAAGCGCTCCGCCCCCACCTTCGTCAGCGCCGCCGTCAACGTCGTCTTGCCGTGGTCCACGTGTCCGATCGTCCCCACGTTCACGTGCGGCTTCTTGCGCTCGAATTTCTCTTTGGACATGGCTCTCGACCTTTGAAGAAAGTGCTCTTTCAGAAAGTGCAGCCATGGATGGCTGCTGTTTGATCCTGCAATCAGGGATGATTGCGATTTATCTAGGGCTTCAATTCCGCTTTTTGATCTTGGCGATCAGGATGATCGCGGTTCATCTCGGGCTTCAATGGTGCTCACGACAGGAATCGAACCTGTGACCTCTTCCTTACCAAGGAAGTGCTCTACCGACTGAGCTACGTGAGCCTTGTTGTTGTTCAGCGGCAAGCATTCAATGGAGCGGGAGACGGGAATCGAACCCGCACCATCAGCTTGGAAGGCTGAGGTTCTACCATTGAACTACTCCCGCGCCTGGGTATTCTCTGGCGGAACATTCCGAGCTCCGTTGCAATGAAACTCTGGTGGAGGGAGGTGGATTCGAACCACCGAAGGCGTAAGCCAGCAGATTTACAGTCTGCCCCCGTTGGCCGCTTGGGTATCCCTCCGATTAATTTGTCCAGTTGATTTGAGAGACTCCCGCCCGCCAACGTCTGTCATACCCCAACTTTCGCTCCGCGAAAGTTCGCCCCCTTGACTCAAGGGGCTGAGGATCAAGAGCACGAAGGCGTAAGCCAGCAGATGGCAGTTCCTGTCTGCCTCCGTTGGCCGCTTGGGTATCCCTCCGATTATTTGACTACCTGGTTTGAGAGACTTCCCGCAGCCAACGCCAAAATCCGGGGCTCGTCCTGAAGGACATCCCGGCACCGAGGCCAACCTCTCACAAAGACTGCGTATTTTCGCGAGCTTTGCCAAGCAAGTCAACCACAAAGCAGCGAGGCCGAGCCTGAGCCGCCGCCAATTTTGGCCGTAGTTCTGCGGACCCGCACAGAATCCCCGGCAGCGGCGTTAGATCGAGCCGATCACATGCAAAACGTGCGGGCTGTCACAATTTTTAAAGCTGTATCCGGTACCAGAATTCTCAAGAAGCCTCTCCGGCTGGCACGAAGCGTGCTCTTGGTCACGCTGCCGCACGGCAACCCTCGAATTAAAAGGGGTCGCATGCAGCGACAACCCTTCGCCGTTCAACGACTTTTTGAGGAATTTTCGCAAATGAACGTCAAAACCGCAGTCTTGACCGCAGCACTGATTTCGGCCGGCCTCGCCGTTTCTGCAGCGCAGGCGGCCACCACGTCATCGACCATGCCGGTCACCATCACGATCCAGAACGCATGCAACGTCAGCTCGGTGGCGCCGACTACTCTGAATTTCGGCACCCAAGGCCCGTTGCTCGCCGCAGTCAACCAGACTTCGACGATCACCGTCACCTGCACCAAGAGCGCGCCGTACAACATCGGGCTCGACGGCGGCACCAGCGGCAACGTCAACGCCCGCACGATGGTCAATGGCGCCAACAGCGTCGGCTATCAGCTCTATTCGGACAGTGGTCGCAACACGATCTGGGGCAACACCATCGGCACCAACACGGTGGCGAGCACCGGTACCGGTTCAGCCCAGGCGTTCACCGTGTACGGCCAAGTTCCCGCGCAGACGACGCCGCCGGCAGCTACTTATAACGACACCGTCAACGTCACGGTCACTTACTGATCGCGGCTCTCCGGGTATCGAAGATGTTCGGGCGATCTTTGTCGCGCGGTCTTCTGACCGCCGCGATGGCGGCAATTGCAGGCTTCGCGGGCGCTTCCGGGTTGCAGGTGGCGCCCGTCGGTCTGGAATTCCGGCCATCGAATTCCGCTCAGGGACTCTGGCTCACCAACACCGGGAGCGAGCCATTGCACGCCCAGGTGCGGGTATTCCACTGGACGCAGGTCGACGGCAAGGACGAATTGAGCCCGACGCAAGCATTGGTCGCCAGCCCGCCGATGCTGGCCCTCGCGCCGGGGGCGCAGCAGATGATCCGCGTGATACGGCTGGGCTCTGCGGACAATGGAAACGCTGAAGACGCTTATCGTCTGCTGGTGGACGAACTCCCGGAACCCGCGGCTCAGCAACAAACCGGGGTGCGCTACGTGCTGCGTTACTCGGTTCCCGTTTTCGTCCAACCGGCCAGCATGCCCGATCCCGCCGCGATCGCGTCGGCGCTGCAATGGTCGCTGATCCGCGGTGGCGCCGTTGTCACGCTGCAGGTGCACAACAGCGGGGTGGCCCACGCCCAGCTCAGCGATGTCGTTCTGTCGCCTCCTGCGGGTGCTCCGACGACAGTCAGCACGGGTTTGCTGGGCTACGTGCTGCCCGGGATGACCATGCGCTGGTCGCTCAAAATATCCGGCGCGCAGCTCCCGCCCGGCACACAACTCAAGGCTGCGATCAATGGCAAGCCGGTCGAACAAACCCTTGCGGTGGGCGACCTGCCTCGCTAGCGCGCTGCTGGGGCCGGGCCTTGCCATTGCATCCCAACCCTCGGATCCGGCCGCGGACAACGCCAATGTGGCGGTGATCCCGGAGGCGCCGGCATCCGAAATGGATGCGAAGGGCGAAGACCTCTACCTCGAAGTCATATTGAACGGCAGCGACACGCAAGATCGCGCATTTCGTACACAACGGCGATGAGTTCCGCATCGGCGTCGACGGACTTCGAAAACTCGGATTCCGTCTTCCCGCGCAGACGGAACGCATGCTGGATCTGGCATCGCTGCCGGGCGTCGGCGTGCATTACGACGAAGCCGCGCAGCGGCTGGAGGTCACGGCGCCGCCGGATCTCGTCGAACAGGACGTCGCGATCCTCAACGCGCGTTCCAACCGGATTCCGCAACCGACCGCCTCGCCGGGTGTGCTGGTGAATTACGATCTCTACACCGCACGCGACAATCATGCGGCCACCAGTGTTTCGCTCTTCACCGAGCTGCGCGCCTTCAACGCCTGGGGCGTGTTTTCGAATACCGCCCTGACGCGCACCATCGATTTGCCGGGAACCGGCACGCGGACGGACAGCGTGCGGCTGGACACGACATTCAGTCATTCCTTCGTCGATCAGGCGCTGAGCCTGCGGATCGGCGATCTGATCAGCGGCGCTCTCGACTGGACACGGGCGACGCGGCTCGGCGGCATCCAGTTGCAGCGCAACTTTGCCTTGCAACCCGATCTCATCACTTTCCCGGTGCCGGCCTTCTACGGTCAGGCGAGCCTGCCTTCGACCGTGGACCTGTACATCAACGGGCTGAAGCAATACAGCAGCGACATACCCTCCGGCCCCTTCCAGTTGAACACCGTGCCGATCGTCAACGGCAACGGTCAGGCCGAAGTGGTGATCACCGACGCGATGGGACGCCAGCGTTCCATCGCGTTTCCGTTCTACACCACCAACGAATTGCTGCGTCCGGGACTCAGCGACTATTCGCTGGAGCTGGGCTTCGTGCGCGAGAATTACGGGCTGAGTTCGTTTTCCTACGCGTCCGATCCGGCGTTCAGCGGTACGTGGCGGCGCGGCTTGAGCAATTGGCTGACCGTCGAAACGCACGGCGAAGCGGTGTCCGGCTTGGCGGAAGGCGGCGCGGGTGCGGTGATCGCGGTCGGCAATGCGGGCGTACTCAACGCCTCGTTCGCGGCCAGCAATGACCACGGAACGAGCGGACGCCAGGCCGAACTCGGATACAACTGGCGCAACGACCGCTTCAACTTCTCGCTGGACAGCCTCCGCTCCTTCGGGAACTACCGCGACATCGCGTCGAAATACAGCTTGCCGCCGCCTAAACGTTCCGATCGCGCGATAGCGGGTCTGATCCTCGGCGGCGCCGGCAGCCTCGGCGTCAGCTACGTCGCGCTGGAATACCCCGGCATGACCCGCTCGCGTTATGCCAGCGCTTATTACTACAAGTCGCTCGGAGCGCGCATCGCTCTCAATCTCAGCGCCAACCAGAATCTCGACACTTCTCGCGATCGGAGCATCTTCTTCGGTTTGTCGCTGGCACTGGACAACAACGTTTCGGCGTCGCTCTCCGCGCAACACGATCGCACCGGCAACCTCGCCACGCTCGACGTCAGCAGCCCGGTCAATCCGGACGGCGGAAAGGGCTGGCATCTGCGCGCGCAGGATGGCAGCGCCGAACACGGCAGCCTGGCGGAAATCGGCTACAACGCGCAGGACGGCCAGGTCCTCGCCGGCGTGCAGAACTTCAACGGCGACACGCTCGGATACGTCGATCTCGGCGGCGCGCTCGTCTTCATGGATCGCCAATTCTTCCTCTCGCGCCGGATCGACGATGCGTTCGCGGTGGTGTCCACCGACGGCGTTGCGAATGTTCCGGTGATGCTGGAGAACCGCCCGATCGGCATCACCAATTCGCGCGGTGACCTGCTGGTCACGCCGCTCAACTCCTATCAGCGCAACAAGCTCTCGATCGATCCGATGAAGCTGCCCGCGAACGTCGACATCGCCCGCGTCGATGCGGACGTGGTGCCTTCGGACCGTGCGGGCGCGCTGGTGAAGTTCGGAATCGCGACCGTGCACGCGGCCTCCGTGATCCTGCACGGCGAGGACGGAAAACCCGTGCCCGAAGGCAGCACCGCCACGCTCCGTGGCGCTTCCGCATCGCCGGCGATCGTCGGCTACGACGGCATGACCTATCTGGAAAATCTGGGCGCGCACAACGCGCTGGATGTGCAGACCGCGCGAGGCCATTGCACCGCGCGCTTCGACTATCAACCGCCGCAAGGCCAGACCGTGCCGCTGATCGGCCCGCTGGTCTGCCGCGAGACAAGACCATGAATCACGTTCTCTTCCGTTGCTGCGCGGCGCTGCTGCTGATCGGTCTCGGGTTGTTCTGGCACAAGCCGGCGCACGCCACGATCACTTGTTCCAACACGTCGATGAGTGCGATGGCGTTCGGCAACGTCGATCCGCAGTCCAGCCAGACCGACGGCACGGCCACCCTCAATTACACGTGCAGCAACAACAGCCTCCTGACCACTTATTCCGCCACGATCTGCTTCAGCATCGGCGAACCCGGCGGACGGCAGACCAATCCGCGCCAGATGCTCGACGCGTCGGGAGACACCCTCAACTTCCAGCTTTACCAGGATGCCGCACGCTCCGTCATATGGGGAAGCCAGTTCTTCGGGTCGAATACTCCGGTGATGGTGAACATCACCCTGACCGGAACATTGAGTGGAGGATCTTCGACCTCGGGCACTCGAACGATGTATGGCCGCGTACTCGGCGGCCAGACCACCGCCGTTCCGAACGGCTATACGGACGTATACGGCAACGTCGATACCGCCGTGACGATCAATCAGACGACGGGCAATACTCCGCCGGGCTCCTGCAACGGCACGCAGACCGGATCCGTTTTTCCGTTCACCGTCTCCGCGACGGTGCTGAAGAAATGCACCGTCACCGCCAGCACGTTGAATTTCGGCAACAGCGTCGGCTTGCTGACCAGCGCCGTGCCGGCGACCACCACGCTCGGCGTGCAATGTTCCAACGGCACGCCTTACAACGTCGGACTCGACGCAGGCCTCAACGGCGGGGGCGACATCACCAAGCGCAAGATGGTGCTGGGCGCGAACAGCGTCGCCTATCAGCTCTACCAGGATTCCGGACGGAGCACCGTGTGGGGAAATACCGTCGGCACCAACACAGTGGCCGGTACCGGGACCGGCAATTCGCAGTCCTTGACCGTTTACGGCAACGTACCCGCGCAGGCCACTCCGCCCGCCGGCACCTACAACGACACGATCACGGTGACGGTGACGTACTGAACGCCGGCGTTACTGCTGCGCCTTCAGCGCCGCCACCGCAGTGCCGGTGACATCCAGCAAAGTCATCTCGCCGTTCTGCACGCGCGCATGCGCGGTGCGGCTGAGCGCATCCATCACGCCACGTTCGGTCTCCATCGCACCGGCCGGTTGCAGGCAGGCCATCTTGGTCGAAAGCATCTGCCCAAAATGCAAGGCGCCGTCGCCGCCGGCCAGAAAGGATGCGCCATAGCTGTTGCAGCCCGCGCGGCCCGATGCGCGACCCTTGTCGTCGAAGCGCAGCGTCGCGTGCACGTCATCCGGAATGGACTTGCCCTGCACCGAAACAAAACGCCATTGCGTGCCGGCGAGCTGCGGCGCGGTGGGCGCGACGGCCGATGAAGGCGTCGCCTGCGGTGCCGCCGTGGCGCAGCCGCCGAGGGAGAGAATCAAGCCAAGGGCGAAAGCGAAAGTGCGCATGGCAATCCTCCGTGACCTAGCCTGCACCTTAAATCGCGGCGGCTGAATCGCAGCTTCGCGCGATCATTCGGCTTTGCGCTTGATCAACTGGCCGCCACGCACGTCGATGATCTCGCGGAAATCCGGATGGCCCGCCTGCAACGATGGAAATTTCAGCGAACTGTCCGTGCCGATCGCCGTGACCGAGTAGCCGTCCAGATCGAGCGGTTTGCCCGCGCTCACCCGGCTGTCCAGATAGGCATCCAGCGCGGCTCTTCCGCCTTGATGTTCGACTTCCTTGAGTTTCGACAGCACGACCAGATCGGCATGGCCGCCCGGATGTCCGCTGAAGAAGCGCGCCAGCCCGTCTTCGTCGATGCACAGCGCCGTGTTTTCGTCCACGCCCAGGCCGACGATGGCGGCGGTGTGCCGCGTTTTCGCCAGATAGGCCATGAACGCGAGCAGGCGCCCCAGGCGTTCGCGTGTATCGAAATGGCTGTCGGTGATCACCTGCGATTCATACAGCGGCGGCAAGTGCAGGAAATCGTCCACCAGCGTGACCGCGGGACCCAAAGGATTCGCCAGTGCTTCGGGCGCAGTGATGCTGCCGCCGTCCAGCGCGCCGTAACTGTACCGGCCGAGGATCGCCAAGCCCGCGCTGGTGCCTCCGACCGGCTTGCCTTCGCGCACGTGCGCGTCGATCAGCGCGTTCAGCGGCGTGCCTTTCCAGAAGCGCACGTAATTGGCCTGATCGCCGCCGGCGATGAAGATGCCGTCGGCGTGACGCACGATGTCGAGTACGCGCGGGTCGCTGGCCTGCGCGCGGTCGTGGAAGATCAGCGTCTGCACCGATCTGACATTGCCGACGTCGTTGTAGATGTACTTCTGCAATTCGTCGTCGCCGGAAGCGCGCAGGATCACGATGTGGCCGTGTCCGGCCTGTGCCACCAACCATGCGAATGCGGCATCCACTTCGGTGCCGCCGCCCATCAGCATCAGGCCGCCGTGAGTTTGCTCCGGTGTCGCGGCGTGGATGTGGCCGATCTGGAAATATTCGTAAGCGGCAGGCTTCGGAACATCGGCCGCGATCGCAGTCAGCGGCAGCAATGCACACGCGAACAATGCAAGGCGAAACAGGTGCGAAGCACGCGCGCTCATGGCGATCCCGTCGAGACAATCAGATTCATCAAGACGAGCCGCCGCGTTGCTTCCCCCATTTTCCGATGCAGGCAATCCGGCTGATGCGCGAAACCGGCATCGGCGCTAATGTCGCGTGGTGTTGACCGATCTCGATCGCTGGTTCGCCCGCGAAATCCTGCCGCACGAGGAATCGCTGATGCGTTTCCTCGCGCGCGCGTGGCCGCAGCGCGAGGAAATCCACGACCTGCGCCAGGAAATCTACGTGCGTGTCTACCAGGCCGCGGCGGCACAGCGGCCGCACCTGCCGAAGTCGTTCCTGTTCGCCACGGCACGGCACCTGATGACAGACCGCCTGCGCCGCAGCCGCGTGGTTTCGATCGAGGCCGTGGGTGATCTGCACGATTCGAACGTCCTGATGGACGAGCGCTCTCCGGACCGCTGGCTGGACTCGCGGCAGATGCTGAAACGGCTGGCGGAGGCGCTGGACCGTCTGCCCGACCGCTGCCGCGAGGTGGTGTGGCTGCGGCGGGTCGAAGATCTGCCGCAGAAGCAGATCGCGGCGCGGCTAGGCATCAGCGAAAAGACCGTCGAGAAGCAAATCGCCAAGGGGACCCGTTTGATCGCGCAGTATTTCTACGGCGGCACGCAGGAAGAGGAACCACCCCGGCGTCGAAGTTCCGCATCCGCACACAGTCATGGAAGCCAACAGCAAACGGATTGAACGCACCGCCGCAACCTGGCTCGCGCGCCGCGACGCGGAGGGCTGGTGCACGCGCGACCAGGCGCAACTGGAGGCGTGGCTGCGCGAGGACGATGCGCACCGCGTAGCCTGGCTGCGGCTGGCTTCGGCCTGGGAACAAGCCGATCGTCTGAAGGCGCTGGGCGCCGGCGTGCCGGCGGGCCAGGTGCCGCCGCGCGGACACTGGACGCTGTCGCCGCATTTCGGTGCACGTCGCGAGCGCGCGCGTGGACGCGCGCGTTCTGCGCGCGCCTCGCGCATATTCGCGTTTGCGGTGGTCGCTTGCGTATTTGTCGCGGCGGCAGGCGCGTGGTTTGTCTGGTCGCGCCCCGAACCGCCGGTGCAGCCATTGGTGTATCAAACCAACGTGGGCGGCAGCACCACGATTCGCCTCGCGGATGGGTCCGAAGCCACGCTGAGCAGCGACACCGTCATCGCCGTCGCCTTGTCGCACGATGAGCGCGACATCGATCTGCGACGCGGCGAAGCCTTCTTCGAAGTGCAGAAAGATGCGTCGCGTCCTTTCGTGGTGCGCGTGGACGGACGGCGTGTCATCGCGGTCGGCACCCGCTTCGCGGTACGGCGCGACGGCGATGATGGCTTGCGTGTGGTGGTGACGCACGGGCTGGTACGGCTCGAGTCCGATCCGGATGCGGATGCCGCCGCGACCCTGCTGCCGGCCGGCAGCGTGGCACAGCTTTCTGGCGACGCGTTGGAGATCCGCCATCTTTCAGTCGACGAAGCGCGCGAACTGCTGAGCTGGCGCGACGGTTTCGTGGTGTTCCACGACACTCCGCTCGCCGCCGCCGCGCAGGAATTCAATCTCTACAACACGCGCAAACTGGTGATCGGCGATTCGTCCATCGCCGGCCTGCGCGTGGGCGGGCATTTCCGTTGGGCCAACGAAGATGCTTTCGTCCGGCTGATCGAACAGGTGTTTCCGGTGCGCGCCGAAAAGGAAGGAGACCGCATCGTTTTGCTGGCGAAGGAGCCGGTGAAGCGCAAGCGGTCGCACTGAGGCTGTAGGGAATTCGCGGCGACGTTCGTCCTGTTTCGGCAAGGGCGCATTCGGCGCGCCGGGGAGGACGAAATGCGTTTGTTTCTTGCGATGCTGCTGGCGCTGGTCTGCGCCCTGCCGGCGGCCGCGTTCGCGCAGTCGACGACGCGGCGCGTCGACATTCCGGCCGGCGACATGGTGGGCGCACTGGATCAGCTCGCGCGCCAGACCGGCGCGCAGTTCATCTACGACGCCAACCAATTGCGTGGCGTGCAAACCGCCGGCGTGCACGGCACATTGACCACGAACCAGGCGCTCGAGCGGCTGCTGCAAGGCAGCGGTTTCGGCGTGAAGCAGGACGGTTCCGGTGCGATGGTGATCGTGAAGACCGCGGCGCCCGCGGTTCCGGCCGCGCAACCTTCGCCGCCGCCGTTGGCGCCGACAGATCAGGCCGCAGCCAATCCGAAAA
>DATFCO010000059.1:0-3290 GCA_035253005.1 Rhodanobacteraceae bacterium | reverse complement strand
ACGCCCATCGTCGTGTAACCGGCCAGTTGATCCGGCCCCAGCGGCCACAGCGCGCAATGCAGGATCAGCCAGTCGCCGAATCCGGCCTGCATCAGTAGGAACACCGCGATATTCGCGATCAACAGGGTGAGCGTGACGGGTGGCAGGTCGAAGCGCATCGATCAGATCATCTTCTTGACGAACACCGCCTGCCGTTTTTTCTCCGTGTAACCCTCGCGCAGATAAAAGCGGTGCGCACGTTCACGGATCACGTTGGAACGCACGATCAATTCCGGATAGCCATGTTCGCGCGCCCACGCTTCGACCGCATGAAGCAAGGCCGCGCCGATGCCGGCACCGCGCATGCGTTCGTCCACGACCAGCCCCGCGAGTTCCGCATTGGCGTCGTGTTCCATCCGGTGTTGCGGCAATACGTGCGCCCAGCCGGCGACGACCCCATCGATTTCCGCGACCAGCACGGCGCCGGCGCGACGTTGCTCGATGTCGCGAAGCCGGCGCGCGATCGCTGCCGCGTCCGCCGGATAGCCGAGCTGACCCGACAAGCGCGCCAGCGATTCGGCATCCGCCGAAGCCGCGGCGCGGATGTGGATCGAAGCGCTCACGCGTGCTTGCAATGTTCCGCGACTACCTTCGCCACCACCATCGATACGCGCTTGCCGGTGGGAATGTGCAGGAACTCGTTGGGCCCGTGCGCATTGGAGTGCGGGCCGAGCACGCCGGTGATCAGGAACTGCGCCTGCGGGAATTTTTCGCCCAGCATGCCCATGAACGGAATGCTGCCGCCTTCGCCCATGTAGGCGGGCGGCGCGCCGAAGGCGATCTGCGCGGCCTCCGAAACGGCTTTCTCCAGCCAGGGCGAAAGCTGCGGCGCGTTCCAACCGCTGGAAGCCTTTTCCAGCTTCAGTTCCACCTCGCACCCATACGGTGGATCGCGCTCCAGCAGTTGCTTGACGAATTCGCCCGCGCGCGCACCGTCCAGCGTCGGCGGCAGGCGCAGCGACAATTTCACCGCGGTAAGCGGACGCAAGACATTGCCGGCACTCGAGAGCGGCGGCAAGCCATCGGCGCCGGTAACCGCGAGCTGCGGACGCCAGGTCCGGTTCAACACCAGCTCGGTCAGATCATCCGCGACCGGTTTCATTCCGGGCAGGAACGGAAACTTGTCGTACACCGCATCCCCCAGCACCTGCGCCGATTTGCGTGCCTGCTCGACGCGCTGCACCGGAATTTCCGTGTACAGCTCGCGCGGCAGGATCGCACCGGTGCTCGAATCTTCCAGACGTGAAAGCAGATCGCGCAGCATGCGGAAGCTGTCCGGCACCACGCCGGAAGCGTCGCCCGAATGCACGCCTTCGCTCAATACGCTGACGGTGAAATTGCCGCCGGTCATGCCGCGCAGCGAGGTGGTCAGCCACAGTTGCTCGTAGCTGCCGCAGCCGGAATCCAGACACACCACCAGCGAGGGATCGCCGATCCTTTCCGCCAGGTGATCGACGTAGAACGGCAGATCGTAGCTGCCCGACTCTTCGCAGGCCTCGATCATCACCACGCAACGCGCGTGCGGGATCTGCTGCTCGCGCAGCGCCAGCAGCGCCGACAGCGAACCGAAGATCGCGTAACCGTCGTCCGCGCCGCCGCGTCCGAACAACTTGTCGTCCTTCAACACCGGCGTCCACGGACCGAGTCCGTCGCTCCAACCGGTCATTTCCGGCTGCTTGTCCAGATGTCCGTACAGCAGCACGCAATCCTTGCGCTGCGTGCCTTCGCCGAACGCCGGCACGTCGATGAAGATCAGCGGCGTGCGGCCGGGAAGGCGCACCACTTCCAGCGTGGAACCGGGCAGCGATGTCAGCTTGCCGCGCGCCCATGTTTCCATCAGCTTCACCGCGTCATCCATGTAACCATGCTCGACCCATTGCGGATCGAACAGCGGCGACTTGTTGGGGATGCGGATGTAGTCGGTGATCTGCGGCACCACTTCGTCGTCCCAGATCCCGCCGACAAAATCCTGGAGTTTGCTGGCGTCCATCCACTTCCTCCGCTGACACGCGAACCCCGCAGTGTATCAGCCCGCGTGTCGGCCATTTCCGACAGCGGACCGCAGCGGATGCGGACAGGCGCCGCGGCATCGACCGGCAGCACCGCACCAGCTTCACGCGGAAGATTTGCACACGCCGAAACCACGGCGCACATCGCCATCATCCAAGGAGACTCGACATGATCCGCAACACCCTCGCCGCGCTGGCGCTCACGCTCGCCTGCGCCCTGCCCGCTTTCGCCGCCACGCCGGTCGACGTCAATCACGCCGATGCCGCCACGATTGCCAGTTCGCTCGACGGCATCGGATTGAGCAAGGCACAAGCCATCGTCGCCTGGCGCGACTCGCACGGCGCTTTCAAGTCGGTGGACGACCTGCGTCAGGTGAAGGGCATCGGCGAAAAGACCCTGCAACGCAACCGCGACGCGATCCGCCTGTCCGGCGGCGCCAAGGTCGCGGCCACCGTCCAACCTGTGATGAAGTCCGGCAAAGCGCGCACGCGCAAGCAGTGATGTTGCGCTCCGGGGTGGCCGCGCGCGCTACACTCGCGCGCCGTCACTCCGGAGCCACTCGTGATTGTTCCGCGTTATCGCATCGGCGCCTCCACCATTCCCGGCGCCGGACTCGGATTGTTCCTGGAAGAGCCGGTGCAGCGCGGACGCGTGGTGATTGCGCCGGACGGGGTCGGCAGTACGCACAGCGTCGAGCAATTGCGCGAAATCCCGGAACTGACCGCGCAACTGCACACCGCGGTGCGCTGGTTCGAGGACCATTACACGCTCGCGCCCAACTGGCCGGACGAGTGCTACGTCAACCACGATTTCGAACCGAACGGCTTGTGGCATCTGGGCTTCGTGTTCGCCGCCCGCGATCTCGCCGCCGGCGAGGAGTTGACGGTCGACTATCGGCACCTGCTGGGCCCCGGCGAGGAGGAAAATTTCCGCGATGCACGCTCCGGCGCGCCGATCGTGGGCCTGCCCTGGCGCGAAAGTCTGCTGGCCACCAGCCGTGCGCTGGCGGAATTGCTGGCCTGAGCAGCCGATGGGCATCACGGTATTGCAATCGCTGCCGGCATCCTCACGCCGAGTCGAGCGCTGGGCCAATGGCCAAGGCCAGACCGAGGTGCTGCTGCGCGAACCAGACGGCGCGGATTGGCGCGTGCGCATCAGCGTCGCGTGCGTCGAACAGGACGGACCGTTTTCGGAATTGCCGGATACGCAGCGCGTGCTGGTGCCGCTGGATGCGCCGATGG
>DATFCO010000058.1:0-3530 GCA_035253005.1 Rhodanobacteraceae bacterium | reverse complement strand
CGACCCAGCGGCCACGCCAGCGCGAAAAGCACGATCAGGTACAGCGCGAGCTGCACCCACGGGTTGTCGTTCATTCCAGATGCTCCGGATTGATCAGCGCGTAGAGCAGGTACGCAAACAGTCCGGCGGCGAGGATCGCCGCCAGCGCGTAAACCCAGTGGGCCTCAGCGTTCACGGCGTCGCTCCAGTTTTCTGCACGCGACACAAAGCGCGAACAGCGACGCGCCGAACGCGAGCATCAGCAACAGGTAAACGATGTCCATCGACCGCTCCATCGCAACGACGGAGCGCATCGTAGGAACGTGCGCATCAGGACCGCGCAGGGAATGCGCGGTGGCGTATCAAGATGGCGTAAAGAAAAACGCCACGCTTGCGCGCGGCGCTTTTCTTTTGTACTTGAAGCAAAGAGCGGGATGAAAAGCGTTACGAGCGAAGGCAGGTTGCGCGTCGGCGGAGCGCAGGAACCGGAGCGTACACGTTAGTACGTGAGGATTCCGAGCACCGCCGGCGCGCAAGATGCCAAGCGCAGTAGCTTTTCACCCGCTTTTACCAGATCTTCACCTGCTGATCGCCACTTCGCACCATCTTGTCTCCGGCCTTGCACTGGAATGCGCTGGCGAACGAGGACATGTTAGACGGCGCGCCGATCGCGCGGAATTGCGCCGGCGCATGCGGGTTGGCGTTCACCAGCACCTTGGTCATTTCCGGACGCATGTTCTCGCGCCACACGCGCGCCCAGTTGAGGAAGAAGCGCTGGTCTTCGGTCAGACCGTCGATCTTCTCGTTGGCTTCCTTGGGATTGTTCTTCAGCGCGGTCTGAAGGGCATCGTAGGCGGCGTTGAGGCCGCCGAGATCGCCGATGTTCTCGCCCAGCGTCAACTGCCCGTTGACGTGCAGGCCCGGTAGTGGCGAATAACCGTTGAACTGCTCGACCAGCTTGTGCGTGCGCGCGTCGAACTTGTCGCGATCCGCCTTCGTCCACCAGTTGACGTTGTTGCCCTGAGCGTCGAACTGGCTGCCTTCGTCGTCGTAACCGTGGCTGGATTCGTGTCCGATCACCGCGCCGATGCCGCCGTAGTTGATGGCGTCGTCGCCGTTGGCGTAGAAGAACGGCGGCTGCAGGATCGCGGCGGGGAAGTTGATGGTGTTGTCGGTCGGGTTGTAGTACGCGTTGACAGTCTGCGGCGTCATGCCCCATTCGTGACGATCGGTGGGCGTGCCGACCTTGCTCATTTCATACTGATAGTCGAACTTGGTGGCTGCGGCCACGTTGGCGTAGTAGTTGTCCGGCGTCAGCGTCAGACCGCTCCAGTCGCGCCACTTGTCGGGATAACCGATCTTGGGCAGGAAGGTGTTCCACTTCTCGATGGCCTTCTGCTTGGTCGCTTCGCTCATCCAGTCGAGGTTCTCGATGCGCGCTTTCAGCGCGTTGCGCACGTTGTTGACCAGCACCATCGCGCGTTGCTTGGCCTCCGGCGGGAACTCCTTGGCGACGTAGAGTTCGCCTAAGGCCATGCCCATGCCGTGTTCGTCGCTGTTGATCTCGCCCAGCACGCGTTTCCAGCGCGGCTTGATCACCTTCTGCCCGACCAGGATTTTGCCGTAGAAATCGAAATGCGCGTTCTGGAAGTTGTCCGACAGCACCGGCGAGGCGTTCTCGATCACGTGATAGCGCAGATACGATTGCCACTGCGAAACCGGCACGTCGCCCAGCATCTTGTCGACTTCGGCGAAGAACGCCGGCTGCGACAGCGAGAAACCGTTGGTGACATTGGCGCCCTGCGCCCTGATGAAATCGTCCCACGAGAAACGCGGCGTCACCTTGTCGGCGTCGGTCACGCTGACGAAGTGATACTGGTTTTCCGGCTTGCGCAGATCCACCGGCTCCAGCGAGGCCTTGGCGAGCCGTGTTTCGAATGCCAGCACGTCCTTCGCCTGTTTCTGCGCATCGGCGGCGGGCACGCCGGTCAGCTCGAACATCTTGGCGACGTGCGCGGCGAACTGGTCGCGCAGCTTGACGCTGTCGGCATCGGTCTTGGTGTAGTAGTCACGGGTCGGCAGGCTGAGGCCGCCCTGGAAGGCGTAGGCGATCTGCGTTTCGGAATGCTTGAAGTCCGCGGCCCGTCCGAAGCTGAAGAGATCGCCCTGACCGCGTGCGAAGCTGTCGTCGAGATATGCGACGATTTCCTTCGGCGATTTCAGCGCGTCGATCTTTTCGAGCTCCGGCTTGATCGGATCGAACCCGGCCTTGTTGATCGCGGCTTCGTCCATGCCCGACTTGTAGTACCAGCCGATCTTCTGTTCGATCGAACCGGGCTTGGCGTTCGCCGCGTTCTTTGCCGCGTTCTCGACGATCTCGTGCTGGGTGTTGAGGCTGTCCTCGGCCAGCTTGTCGAATGCGCCCCAACTGCTGCGGTCGGCAGGGATCGGGTTGGCGGCCAGCCATTTGGCGTTGACGTAGCCGTTGAAATCCTGACAGGGGTTGATGTTCTTGTTCAGATCGTTGACGTCGAAATTGCTGGCGGCCAAGGCGCTGCCGGCGCTGAGTGCCAGCGCTACGCCCAACGCGACCGGCTTGAACAGGTGCTTGTTCATGGTTTCCTCGTTTGGAATGACAAAGCCGCGGCACGGCCGCAGAGCCGCGCAAGCCTAGCAGGCCGGCACGCGGCCGGCAGTGTCGAAAGTCAGGCAAGCCCCTGGACGCGAGCGACGGTTCTTGCGCGCCGGAGCGGGTAAGATGCCGCGATTTTGACTGCGCAGGGATCAGGCATGGACATCACGTTCTACGGGGCGGCGGGTGAGGTCACGGGCTCGTGCCACCTGGTTTCCGCCGCGGGCAAGCGGGTGCTGCTGGATTGCGGCATGGTGCAGGGCGACCGCGACGCCGACGCGCGCAACGCCGCGGAGTTCCCGTTCGATCCGAAGAGCATCGACGCGCTGGTGTTGAGCCACGCGCACCTCGATCACTGCGGCCGCATCCCGCTGCTGGTGAAGCGCGGTTTTTCCGGCCCGATCTACACCACTTCGGCGACCGCGGATCTCGCCAACATCATCATGTCCGATTCCGCGCACATTGCCGACATGGATGCGCGCGACGCGAACCGCAGTCTTGCGCCCGCACAGCAGCCGACGCAGCCGCTTTACACGCAAGCCGATGTCGATGCGGCCATGAAGCTGATCAAACCGGTGAATTACGACGAGCCGCGGGAAATCCTGCCGGGCACTAGCGTCACGTTGCGCGATGCCGGGCACATCCTGGGTTCGGCCACGGTCGAAGTCGCCGTGACTGAAAACGGTACGACACGCACCTTGGTGTTTTCCGGCGACCTGGGGCCGGGAAACCTGCCGCTGCTGTGCGATCCCGAAAAGGTCGACGCCGCCGATGCGGTGATCCTGGAATCGACCTACGGCAATCGCCTGCACAAGACGCGCGAGGACACGCTGGCGGAGCTGGCCGCGATCTTCCAGGCGGCGCACAAGGACGGCGGCAACGTGGTGATTCCCGCGTTCGCGGTCGGCCGCACGCAGGA
>DATFCO010000057.1:0-2036 GCA_035253005.1 Rhodanobacteraceae bacterium | reverse complement strand
TCGCGCTGATGGCGGGCGAACTGGAACGCCTGCTGCAAGGCCTGGCGGAATGGTTCGGGTTGCGGCGGCCGGAGCACGAGGATTGACGCGGAATCGATGCGTGGCGACTGAAACGATGACGGGCGACTGGGTCAAACTCGCAACCCAACGCGGCGGCACCATCAAGGTGCTGAAGTCCGCGCATCCGCGCGCGCGTCGATTGCGTCTGACCGTCACGCCGCATGGCGCACGCGTGTCGTATCCGCGCGGCACGCATCCGGCGCAAGTGTATGCCTTCTTGCGCGAACATTCCGACTGGCTGGAGCGCAAGTTGAGCGAGCTGCACGTGCCGCGGCGCGGACCGCCTCCGTTGAAGGTGGGCGTTCCGACATTGATTCCGCTGCGCGGCGAAAGCGTGGAACTGACCTGGCGCGAAAGCGATTATCCGCATGTCGAACATCGGCTCGACGAATTGCGCCTGCACGTGCCGCGCCCCTATTCGCATGCACTGCCGATCGCACACACGCTGCTCGCAACGTTTCTGGAAACCCAGATGCGCCGCGATCTGTCGCGCTGGCTGTCGCATTACACGCCGATGCTGGGCATTGCACCCACGGCGTTGCGCATGCGTCCGATGAAAAGCCTGTGGGGCAGCCTCGACGCGCGCGATCGCGTCACGCTGGATCTCGCGCTGGCTTTGGCGCCGCCCGCTGCGCTGCGCTACGTGCTGGTGCACGAGCTGTGTCACCTGAAGGTGCGCAGCCACTCGAAACGCTTCTGGGGCTGGGTCGAAAAGCTTTATCCCGATTACCAGACGCAACGCGACTGGCTGCGCCAACACGGCGCGGTGCTGAAGGCGGAAATGGAGCGGCTGCTCGCGGGGGATTGAGCTCCGCGTTCCGTTCCGCGGCGATCACTTCTCCACCGCCGACACGATGTATTGCTCGAGTTTTCCGTCCGGCATCGTGTAAGTCACGAGCGCCAGCTTTCGCTTGGGGAAATCGATTTCGTAACGGCGCATGGTCATGCCGCCGCGCTGGCGCCAGGCTTTCTGTTCGAACGAGGTCGGCGTGCCGAGCGGCGCGAGGCTGCTTTGATAATCGTGCAGCGCAACGCTATCGAAATAACTGTTGCAGTTGGCGGTGAACAGCGAGCGGTCGAGCTTGCCCTGCTGCAAGCCGGCGAAGATCCGCTTCGTCTGAGCCAGCGCCTTGTTCGCGGCCGGATCCTGCACGTCGAACAGGGACTGCGCGATCTTCTTGGCGATCTCGCCCGAAGTGTCCACTGCATCCTGATTGGTCAGAACCACGACGGCCGCGCGGTCGTCCGGGAAGATCAGGTTGGTCGCGGTGAAACCCATCACCTCGCCGTCGTGCGAAATCGTTCGGTGGCTGTCCAGCCGGCCGACGAACACGCCGAGGCCGTAGTTGGCCGCCACGCCGTCGTTCAAGACGATGGTGGTTTCCATCGCGTGCCACGACGCCGGCTGCAGCACGCGGTGATCGATCATCGCGATGTCCCACTTCGCGAGATCCGAAGGCGTCATCGCCAGTTCACCCGCGCCGAACATCCAGTTGACGCCCTCCTTGGGCGAAGGCCGCAGCGGGCCCAAGGCGAAGCGCGAATAGCCGCGCGCGTCGGAATCCGGCAGCGCTTTCAGATTGGTGTTGTACGCATCGCTGATGCCGAGCTGCGGAAACACGTTCGCCTGCAGGAATTCGAACGGCGTCTTGCCGCTGACCTTCTGCACGATCGCTCCGGCGATCACGTAGCCGGTGTTGCTGTATTGCCACTGCGAGCCCGGTGCGAAATCCAGCGGCTTCTTCGCCCAGCCGTCCATGATCTGCGCCGGCGTGGTGGGTTTGCGCATCGCAGGCATCAGGTAATCCTGCGGCCAGTAATCCTGATAACCGGAGGTGTGCGAAAGAATCTGCCGCAGCGTGATCTTGTCGGCGTCGGTGAGATCGGGAAAGAATTTCGCGATCTTGTCATCGAGGCTCAACTTGCCCTGCTGCTGCAGGATCAGGATCGCCGCGGCGGTGAATTCTTTGCTGATC
>DATFCO010000056.1:0-3900 GCA_035253005.1 Rhodanobacteraceae bacterium | reverse complement strand
CACTCCAGCAAGGTGAATTCCGGGTTGTGAGAGCGCCCCGCTTCGCCGTTGCGGAACACGCGGCCCAGCTCGTAACAGTCGCCGATGCCAGCCGCGAGCAATCGCTTCAACGGATATTCGGGCGAAGTGCGCAGGAAGCGTTCGCGTGCGCCGGCTTCCACTTTGCCACCGAATTGCGTCGCGAAGCTTTCGATGTGCAGATCGGTATTGCCCGCCACGGAAAGGATCGGCGTCTCCACTTCCATGACGCCGCGCTGCGCGAAGAACTCGCGGATCAACGCGTTCAATCGCGCGCGCAGCTCCAGTGCACGGCGTTTGTCGCGCACTTCACCGGCCATGCTGTTGCAGGAACTTCGTCAGCTTGGCTTCGTCCCATATTTCGACACCCAGCTCCTGCGCCTTGTCGAGTTTGGAACCGGCGGCTTCACCGGCGACGACGAACGAGGTTTTTTTCGAGACGGAACCGGAGACCTTCGCGCCCAGCGCTTCGAGTTTGTCCTTCGCCTCGTCGCGCGTCAGCGAGGACAACGTGCCGGTCAACACGACCGTCTGGCCTTCCAGCGGACCGGCCGTGGTCGCGCGTACGTGTGTGGTCGCTTCGTGCAAAACGTTCAACGCACGCGTAATGCGCTTGGCCAGCGCACGGCCTTCCTGCCCGTGCAGAAAACCGTGTACGGACTCGGCGGTTTCCCGCGGCAGCCCGGCCTCGATCATCGCGGGCGCGGACGCCGAAGCAACCGCTTCGAAGGATTCGAAAGCCGATGCGAGTTGCTCCGCGCGCTTCGCGGTCAGCTTCGGAATGCCCGCGCGCGCGAGCACGTTTTCCAGCGTCAGCGCCGCGCGCAATTTCGCGCTGGGCGGATGCGTGTCGCGGATTTCCACGCCGCGCGCCAGCAAGTCGTCGATCACCTTCTGATTGCCGGGCTGTTCGAAGAATGCATCGATGGCACGCGCGACTTCATCGCCGATGTCCGGCACCAGTTTCAGCAACGGCCACGGCAAATGACGGATCAGGTTCAGATCGCCGAACCAAGTGGCGAGCGCCTTGGCCGTGCTTTCGCCCACGTGCTGGATGCCGAGCGCATACAGGAACCGTTCGAGCGTGGTGCGCCGGCTCTTGTCGATCGCCTCGATCAAGTTCTCCGCCCACTTCGTGGCGATTTTGCCAGCCTTCACCGTTTCTGGAACGGTGCCGTCGCGCTCGTCCGCGCGCCGCTTCATTTCCAGCAAGTCTTCGAGCGTGAGCTTGTAGAGATCGGCGACCGATCGCAGGTAGCCGAATTCGCCCAGGTCCTCGATGTAGCGCTCGCCCAAACCGTCGATGTCCATCGCGCGGCGGCCGGCGAAATGGAACACCGATTGCGTGCGCTGCGCGGCGCAGGCCAGTTCGCCGGTGCAGCGTGCGACGGCTTCGCCTTCCTCGCGCACGATGTCCGAGCCGCAGATCGGGCAATGCTTGGGCATCTCCCACGGCTTCGTGCCTTTCGGCCGCAGTTCCGGCACCACGCGTACCACTTCGGGAATCACGTCGCCCGCGCGGCGCACGATCACGGTATCGCCCACGCGCACGTCCAGCCGCGCGACCTGGTCGGCGTTGTGCAAGGTCGCGTTGGTGACGGTGACGCCGCCGACGAACACCGGCTTCAGTTTTGCCGCCGGCGTCGCCGCGCCGGTGCGGCCGATGTTGACGATGATGTCCTCGACCAGCGTGGTCTGTTCCTGCGCCGGAAACTTGTGTGCGATCGCCCAGCGCGGCGTGCGGCCGACGAAACCCAGTTCGCGTTGCGCGGCGAGATCGTCTACCTTGTAAACGACGCCGTCGATGTCGAACGGCAGCTTGTCGCGCATCGCGCCGATCTTGGCGAAATACGCGAGGCACCCGTCCGCGCCGCGCGCAGTGGAAACCAGCGGGCTCACTGGAAAGCCCCATTCGCGCAATTTCGCGAGCACTTCGGAATGGCGCGCCGGCATCGGCGCGCCTTCGAACGCGCCCAACGCGTAGGCGTAGAACGAGAGCGGGCGCTGCGCGGTGATGCGCGGATCGAGTTGCCGCAGGCTGCCCGCCGCGGCATTGCGCGGATTCACCAGCGGCCTGATCTTTCCTTCCGACGCGCGTGCCCTTTCGTTGTAGGCCTCGAAACCCGCGCGCGGCATGTACACCTCGCCACGCACTTCCAGCACGCGCGGCCAGCCCTTGCCGCGCAGCTTCAACGGGATCGCCTTGATCGTACGCAAGTTGTCCGTCACGTCCTCGCCGGTTTCGCCGTCGCCGCGCGTAGCGCCGCGCACGAACACGCCGTCCTCGTAGCGCAAGCTGATCGCGAGGCCGTCGAACTTCGGTTCGACCGAAAACACCGGATCGCGCACTTCCAGGCGTTGCTCGATCCTGCGCACGAAATCGCGCGTCTCCTTGTTCGGGTCTTCACCCGGTCGCGGAGCCGGATCGGTAAACGCGTTCGCGAGCGACAGCATCGGGATCTCGTGCCGCACCGGCAGGAACGCCGAAGACGGCGCCGCGCCGACGCGCTGCGTCGGCGATTCCGGTGTGGCGAGTTCCGGATGCTCGGCCTCCAGCGCTCCCAGTTCGCGCATCAGCGCGTCGTACTCGATGTCCGGAATATCCGGATCGTCCAGCACGTGATAACGGTAGTTCGCGTCTTCGATGCGCTCGCGCAGGTGTGCGGCGCGGGCGGCGGGCGTTTCGGTTTTCGCAGACATGCCTGTCAGTTTAACTTGCCGATTCGAACGGCGCGGTGCAGGATCGGTTTCTTGCCAAAGGAGTGCACGATGGCCGAGTGGAACTGGAAACCGTTTTCGCAACCCGCTGCTGCATTCGACTACGCCGGCGAGCGCCTGCGCGGGGCTTGGCCGCGTCTGCACGAGGGCGATCACGAAGCGTTTCCCGACCAGGCGAGCATCGCGGAAACGTTGGCAACCGAGGCGCGATTGGGCGATCACCTGCTGGGCACGGACGCCGCCGCGATTTCGAAGAACCTGCAAGACGCCTGGCGCGCCTACCACCGAGGCGATTTTCAGCAGGCGTGGGAACTCGGAACGCAAGCGGGTCCGCTGGGCGCATCGGTTGCAACCGCTGCCGCCGGAGTGCATGCGCGCTTTCTGCTGGACGACGAACGCGAACGCATCGCGTGTTACGAGGCGCTGGTACAACGCGCCAGCGACACGATCGATCTGCTCCCGTTGAATCCCAACAGCCATTTCCGTTATGCGTGGGCGCTCGGATTGTTGAGCCGCGAAGTTTCCGCGATGCAGGTATTGACGGAAGGATTGGGGAGCAAACTGCACGCGGCGCTGGAGGCCGCGCTGGAACTGGACCCCGATCATGCCGAAGCGCACACCGCGCTCGGGCTGTATCACGCGCAGGTGATCGAGAGGATCGGTGCGGCACTGGCGAAGTTGACCTGGCGTGTCGATCCGGAAGCCGCCGAAGCGCATCTGCGCACCGCGATCCGTCTGACACCGCAGGCACCGGGCGCGTGGCTGGGGCTCGGCATCGGGCTGCAACTGCTCGACACCCGCAAAAACGCCGACGAGTGCATGAACGCCTTCCGCACGGCTGCAGCGATGCGGCCGATCGATGCGCGGCAGGTGCTGGAGGTCGAATACGCAATTCGATGCTTGCAGAAGTCTTGAACGTGCGCCAAACGAGAAATGCTTCACGCGGCGAAGCACGGGAGGCGAAAGCTCGCCGAAAGGTCGCCGGCTCACACTCGCTTCCAGGTGAGATGGCGGTTCCCAAGGCCGCCGGGCAGTGTCGGGAGCAACCCTCGTGCGCCGGCTGTTTGTTGTTCTCACCCTCGTCCTCGCCTGCGCCGGTCTCCCTCCCCGGGCGGCGCAGGTGGAGGACGGCCTCCCGAAGCACTGATTTCCTTCGCGACGTCG
>DATFCO010000055.1:0-10532 GCA_035253005.1 Rhodanobacteraceae bacterium | reverse complement strand
GGCGCTGGCCGAAGGCGAACTGGTGTGCGTGTTTCCGGAAGGCGGCTTGAGCAGCGACGGTGAAATCGCACCGTTCCGCCCGGGTATCGAGAAGATCCTCGCGAAGCGGCCGGTGCCGGTGATTCCGCTGGCGCTGCGCGGCCTGTGGACCAGCATGTGGAGCCGGCGCGATTCGAAACTCGGACGCGCACGCCTGCCGCGGCGTTTCCGCGCACGAATCGAATTGCTCGCCGGCGCGATCGTAGATGGTGCAACGACAAGCGCCGCCGATCTCGAGCAGCGTGTGCGCGCGTTGCGCGGTGCAGAAGCGTAGGCGCTGTGATGGAAAACTCGAGCCGTTCCATCATCGTCGCGCGTTACATCAGCCCGTGGGACGCTTATCTTGCATGCGGCCGTTTGAATGCCGAAGGCGTCCATGCCTGGATAGCTTATGACCAGCACGTCTGGGCGGATTGGCGATTCTCGACCGCGCTGGGCGGCGTGAGGATCGTAACTACCATAGCCCGCGCAGCCGAAGCCAAAATCGTTCTCGCCGCGCACGATTGCGGGGAATACGAAAGCTGTTTGTCGGGAGATGATCTTGAGGCAGCAGCTTTGCGTTGTCCGATCTGCAATTCGACCGATATCCAGACAAAGCGATTCGGATCACTCGTCCCGCTGCTTCTTTTTCTCTTCCTCTTCGCCGTGATTTTTCCGGTGCGTCGGGACCGGCATCACTGCCGGAACTGCGGGCGCAATTGGCGTTATTGAATTTTTACGCGACCCACCCCGCCAGCACGATCAGCGCGATTACGGCGAGCCATACGACCAGCACGCGGATCAGCAAGCGGCGGGCGTCGGCGAGTTCTTCCAGCGGATCGCTGACATCGGCGACCGCGCCGCCGTCGCCGGCTTCGATGTCGGCATCGACGCCGGAGCGCGCGACCGCGGCGAGAAAACCGGGTTCCAGTTCCCACGGCGAACGGCCCGGCTGCGCGTGCCACGCGCGCCAGGCACGCAACACCGCTTCGAAATCGGAAACCAGCGCCATCGCCAGCACCATGAAGTGCGCCGGCAGCCAGTCCATCGCGGCGGCGAAGCGGCGCGCGGCGTCGCGCGTACGCAGATCGAGCGCGCCGTTTTCGTTCGCCGCGACCTGGGCGAGGCGATAGAGGAGCGCGCCGGCCGCGCCGGCGACGAAGAACCAGAACAGCACGCCGAAGCGGCGTCGCATCCCCGCCAGCACCGCGGCTTCCACCAGCGCAGGCGCGGTGAGCGGCAGCGGCGCCGCGCTCGGATCGTCGCGCAGGTTCTGCGCGGCGGCTTCGCGCGCAGGCGCGTCTTCCGCGGTCAGCACCGCATCGATATCGCTTTCCGGTTCGCGCGGTCCGAAGGTGTAGAGCAACACGATCACGGCGAACACCGCACTGGCCAGTCCGAAACCCCAGCCGCGCAGCGCGCCTTGCAGCAACGCGCAGACGATCACCGGCAGCGCCAAAGCCATCGCCACGCGACCTCCGCCTTCCGCGAAATGCAGTTGCGCCAGCCACGCGCGGAACCAGCCGAAATCGCGGTAGCGCGACAGCTCCAGCGACGAGAACGCCAGCAGCAGGACGATCAGCGCGGCGACGAGACGAATGGCCATGTTTGCGCGTGCGACGATGCCGCGGTGATTGTACGGCGATCAGGCGGCTGGCGCGTCGCGCAACACGTCGGCCAGTTCCATTCGTGCCCGCGTGCGCAACCAGTGCTCGATCAGCCGGAAGGAAATCGACAGCGGCGACGATGCCCGCAATGCACCGCTGCGCAGATCGTCGACGAGATCTTGCGCGGTAAACCAGCGAGCGTCCTCCAGTTCGCCGTCGGCCAGATGGATTTCGCGCGCCGCCGCGTGCGCGGTGAAGCCGAGCATCAACGATGCGGGAAACGGCCAAGGCTGCGACGAGTGGTAATCGCAATCGATCACTTCGATGCCCGCCTCCTCGCGCACTTCGCGCCGCACCGCGTCTTCCAGGGATTCGCCCGGTTCGACGAAGCCGGCGAGCGTCGAATACTGGCGCGGCCGCCACAGCGCCTGGCGGCCGAGCAGGCAGGCGTCTTCGTGTTCGACGATCACGATGATCGCGGGATCGGTGCGCGGGAAATGCAGCCGTTCGCACTGCGTGCACGCCGCGCGGTGGCCTGCGCTGATCAAGGTCAGCGCTCCGCCGCAATACGAACAATGTCGCGTGGCGTCTTGCCAGTTGGCCAAGCCGCGCGCGTAGGCCAGCAGCCCCGCGTCACCCGCGGGCAGCCGCGTGCCCGCTTCGCGCAGGGAGATCCATTCCGCATCCAGCGGCGCACGCGCGCTGTCGCGCAGCAAGAATACCGGCGCGCCGTCGTGCTGCAGACCGAGGAAACTCACCGGTTCGTCGCCGGGCGCGGATTGCGCATCCAGCAACAGCAAGCGCTCATGGCGAACCGGCGCACGGCCTTCGGCATCGAAGACCGCGAAGCGTGCGGCAGATGAAGCACGTTGCGCCGCCAGCCACTGCGCATCGTCGCGATGTTCGGCGGCGCGCTCCAGTTCCAGTGAGGCAAAGGTGTTGCGGCTGGAGCGTCCGGCCGAACTCACATCGTGAACGACGAGCCGCAACCGCATGTCGTCTTGGCATTCGGATTGCGGATCACGAACTGCGCGCCGGACAGCGATTCGGAATAGTCGATCTCTGCACCGGCGAGGTATTGCAGGCTGAGTGGATCGACCAGGAGCGTGACGCCGTCTTTCTCCAGCGCGAGATCGTCCTCGGCGCGGTTTTCGTCGAAGCTGAAGCCGTACTGGAACCCCGAGCAGCCGCCACCCTGGATGTAAACGCGCAACGCAAGCTTGGGATTGCCTTCGTCGAGGATCAGCTCGCGCACCTTGGCCGCGGCCGCATCGGTGAAGTTCAGCGGCGCGTGCGAATGGTCGCGATAGTCGGGCGTGGCGGACATGGTCGTTATTTTAATGCGCGGACGGTGTGCACGACATGTGGGCGTGCGTCACGACACGCAAGCTCATGGCGCACCAGACGCGCCGGATTGCACCACTTCATCCCAGGCCAGCGTGCGCATGACCGCCTCGCCACCTTGCGGCTGAAGTGTGACGCGCACTCGATTGGGCGTGAAATCCACCGGCAACATCAGCGTGCCCTGCACCTGCTGGAAATACTTGAAATCGAAAGGCAGTCCCGTGCCTGCATTCGCGCCCGCCAATGTCGGCCAGTCGAGGGTGGCCAGCTTGTCCGCGCGCACGCCCTCGACGGCTAGGCTCAACGTGCCTTGGATTTCCTTGGCGCCCTCTGCGCTGTGCGTCAGCGTCACGGTGAAATTCCAGGCGTGCGTTTTCGCCAGCGGTGTCAGCGTCAGACCGTGCACCGTCAGTCCACCCGGCCGCGCGTCGGCGCCCACCAGCTTGGAATAGAACGCCTGATCGGCGCGCAAACTCCGGATTTCTTCGTCGCGTTCGGCCAGGTTCTTCTGCAGCACGCGATCGGCGATCTGTGAAACCTGCCGGTCGCGCTGCAGGATCGCCAATTGGTTTTGCAGTGCATCGTTCTTTTCCGCAAGGTCCGCCTCCCGCGCCGCGGCACCGTGGGCGGCCGTGGAGAGCCGGCCGGCCAGCACGCCCGCGCCGAACAACACGGCGGCTAGGAGCACGGCAGCGACGACGCGCAGCAGCTTGCGCCGGCGCAAAGGCAACGCGCGCCAGCGGGAAGGCCAGTCTCGGAAACGGGGCGCTCGCATCGGGCTCAATATACTGGTGACATTCCGGCGGGGAGGACGCGATGCTGATCCTGTGGTTGAAGGCGTTTCATGTGTTCGCCGTGATCGCCTGGTTCGCGGGACTGTTCTATCTGCCACGCTTGCTGGTCTATCACGCCGAGGCGAGCGAGCCCGTCGTGCGCGAGCGGCTGAAGGTGATGGAACGCCGCCTGCTGATGATGACGAATATCGGCGGCGCACTGACGATCCTGTTGGGGCTCGCGACCCTGGGTGCCTGGCAATACTCGGTGCCGGACTATTTCCGCCAGGCACACTGGCTGCATGTGAAGCTGGCCCTGGTCCTCCTGCTGATCGTCTATCACGGGGTACTCACCCGGCTGGTGCGGTCGTTCGCGCGGGATACGGCGCATTGGACACCGCGGAGCTTGCGGCTGTTCAATGAATTGCCGGCCCTGCTGCTGATCGGAATCGTCGTGCTGGCGGTGGTCAAGCCTTTCTGAGAAGGCCGTCCCGGTCCGCCCGCGAGCGGCGTCCGATGCTTGGGGCCGTTCACATTTTTTTGCGTCAGGCATGAGAGGTGCATGGCGTTTGTTCGTGCCGTGCGCCGCACGACCGGGGATTTGCCCGCATGCAGTTGTCCATAGCCGAACCGGCGCAGAGCGCGGAGCTGCGCGACGCGTTCCTGCACCACCTGCCCCAGCGGCTGAAGACGCTGCTGCGGCGCGCGCGCGCGCAAAGCCGCGGCGGCTGGGACATCAACATCCTGCACCTGGTACAGGACGAAGTCGCCAATCTGGCCGGCGCTTGCGGCCGTTACGGCCAGATCGAGCTGGGTGAACGCCTGCTGTCGCTGGAATCGGCGCTGGCGCCTTGGACTCAAAGCCAGCAGGTGCCTGACGCGGCAGCGAATGCGCAGATCGACTCCGTGCTGAACAGCCTGCGGCCGCATCTCGAGGCCGATGCTCCGGCTTGGCCGCGCGCCGTGCCGGCGCGGGTCTTCACGCCCGAACCGGTGATGGTGGATGAAGCCGATGGTTATCAGTTGCACGAAACCCCGCCCGTGGGTCATTGGCGCACCCTGGGCGCGCCGGATTTCGAACCGCCGCCCGCGGCGAACGAACCTGCCGCTCCGGCCGCCCCGGTGGTGCAGACGAGTGCCGCGGAAGGGCACTCGGTATACCTGCTTGGCGGCGACGACCCGCTGCTGAACGAGTTGACCATGCGGCTGGAGAGCCGCGGCTGTACCGTCACGCCTCTCGAGGACGTGGCATCCCTGATCGAAGTATTGGGCGCGTTGCCGCCGCAACTGGTAGTGGTGGGTGCGCGACACGCCGAGTCACTGGACCATGTCGGCCCGGTGCTGCGCGCCTCGCGTGCCAGCGCTTCGCACAAAGTCGCGATGCTGGCGCTGTTGAACGACGGCGACGTCTCGCTGCGCCTGCGTGCGCTGCGGGCCGGCGCCGATCGCTGCATTTCGCTGCCCGCGCAGTCCGAAGAAATCGTGGAGCGCGCGCTGGATCTGTTGAGCGACGAGGAAGAAGAACCCTATCGCATCCTGATCGTCGAGGACGACGCGTCGCAGGCCTTGTTTGCCGAGTCCATCCTGCGCAAGGCCGGCATGGTGACGCAGGTATTGAACGAACCGATCGCCGTGCTGGAGGAGCTGGACCGCTTCCAGCCCGACCTGCTATTGATGGATCTGAACATGCCCGGCTGCGACGGCTTGGAACTGACCGCGCTGATCCGCGAGCGCGAAGGCTATGTCAGTACGCCGATCGTGTTCCTCTCCGGCGATCCGGATGCCGATCGCCAGTTCGCCGCGCTGGATGCCGGCGGCGACGATTTCCTTTCCAAGCCCATTCGCCCCAAATATCTGGTGTCGGCGGTAACCAATCGCGTGCGGCGCGCACGCGCTTCGCTCAAGCACACGCGCGAGCGGCGCAAACGCGATCCCGCGACCGGCCTGCACGGCCGCGCGCAACTGCTGGACGCCTTGAACGAGCGCTTCGCCGCCGCCGGTGGCGGCGTGTTGAGCGGCGGCGTGCTGTGCGCCGAGGTCGATGGAGCCACCGCATTGCGGACGCAGGTCGGCCTGACCGTACTCGACGAAGTGCTGGCGGAAACGGGCGCGTTCATCGCTCGTCACATCGAGCGCGACGAAATGGTGGCGCGTTTCGGCGACGCGGGTTTTTTGGTTTTGTCGCCTCGGCGCGATGAAGAAGGACTGGCCGCTTTGGCGCAAACCTTGCGCGCGCAGATCGCGCGCGAGCGTTTCGGCGGCAAGGCGCTGCCGGTGGAATTGAGCTGCGGCGTCTGCGCCTTCGGCAGCGGATTGTCCGAAGCCGGCGCCGTGCTGGCCGCCGCCGAACGCGCACTCGATGCGGCGCGGCGCGATCGCGGCGGCATCGGCCTGTATTCGCGACTCGGTGCGATCGAGAGCGGCATGCGCTCGCAACTGGAAGCGGCGCTGCGCGCGGACGCCTTTCACTTGATCTTCCAGCCGATCGCACCACTCGCCGGTGCGGCCGAACCGCAGTATCAGGCGCTTTTGCGTCTGCGCGACAGCAGCAGCGGCGAACTGTACTCGGCGGCGCAACTGATTCCCGAAGCGACGCGCGCGGGATTGATCGGCGCGATCGACGACTGGGTGCTGCGCCGTTGTCTGGCGCTGCTGGCCGAGCGGGAGCGCGGCGGCGCGCGCCTGCGCTTGTTCGTCAGCCAGTCGCTCGAAGGATGGAAAGATCCGGCACGTGTGGCGGCGCTGCGCCAGCAACTGCCCGCATCGGGTATTTCGCGCGGCAGTCTGGCCCTGGAATTCCGTCACGAGGAGGCGCGCGCGCAGCTGCGCACGCTGATCGATCTGTCGCTGGGTCTGCGCGAACTGGGCGTCAAGCTGTCGCTGGCCGGCGTGGATCGCGAAACCGTTGCGGCGGGTCTGCTGGAACATCTGCCGCTGGATTTCATCAAGCTGGCACCCGGCTGCGAAGCCGACGCCACCGATCTCGCCGGCTTGGTGCAAGCCGCGCACGAGCACGGGCGGCAAGTGATCGCGCCACGCGTGGAGGACGCGGCCGCCGCTGTGCGCCTGTGTGCGGCGGGCGTGGATTTCCTGCAAGGCAATTTCGTGCAACAGGCAGGTCAGGCTCTGGATTACGACTTTACGGCTTCCGCGCAATAGCCGGAACTGGGATTCAATGGGTGATGTCGCGTCGCCGCTGCTCAAACTGCTCGCCAGTCTGCTGCTGGCGTGCGCGATCGCGCTCGCCTGGTGGTGGCTGCCGCTGCAATCGGCGGCGATCCTCAGCGCGCCGCTGCTGATCGCCGCGGCGATGGTGTGGCTGCAACGCACCGCGCCGTCCGCGCCGGCACCGCTGCATGTCGAGCCGCATATTCCGCACCACGAAGGTCTTTCCAGCCGCGCGCGCGTGCACGCGCTGGAAGCCGAGCTCACCTCGTTGCGCGGCGTGCAGCGCGAATTGCTGGCGGCGAAACAGGCGGCGGAATCGGCGATGCTCGCGAAGAGCGAATTCCTGGCCACCATGAGCCACGAAATCCGCACGCCGTTGAACGGCATCCTGCCTTTGCTGGACATCGTGCTGGGCATGCCGCTGCAACCCACGCAGCGCGACTATCTCGCCACCGCGCACAAATCCGCGCAGGAACTGCTGCGCATCGTCGACGACATTCTGGATTACTCCAAGGTCGAAGCCGGCAAGCTGGAACTCGAAAAGGTCGGCTTCAACCTGCGCGAGTTGATGGACAACGTGCTGCGGCTGATGGAGAAACCCGCCGAAGCGAAGGGCCTGACGCTGCGCGTGGTGGTGGATGACGACGTGCGCGCCGGCGTGCGCGGCGATCCGGTGCGCGTGCGGCAGATCCTCAGCAATCTCGTCGGCAACGCCATCAAGTTCACCGAACGCGGCGGCGTGTCGGTGCGGGTCAGCCGCCGCGGCGACAGCACCACGCACCATGAGTTGCTGTTCGCGGTGCGCGACACCGGCATCGGCCTGGCGCCGGAACAGGCCGCGCGTCTGTTCCAGCCGTTCACCCAGGCAGACGCGTCGGTCACGCGGCGCTACGGCGGCACGGGTCTGGGCCTGACGATCTGCAAGAAACTCGTCGAACTGATGGGCGGCAAGATCGGCGTGCGTTCGGAAGCCGGACGCGGCTCCGTTTTCTGGTTCTCGATCCCGTTCGAGAAATTGCCAGGCGACATCGCCGGTGCGCGGCGCGACCTCACCGGGCTGCGCACCCTGCTCGCCTGCGGCGAGGCGTACGCGCAACGCGCGACGCCGATGCTGGCCGGCGTCGGTCTGGAAACCACGCACGTGACCAGCACCGCCGCCGCATTGACGCGGCTGCGGCAGGTCGCCCCCTTGGGCCGCGCGTTCTCGTTCGAATTGCTGATCGTGGATGCCAGCACGCTGGACGGCGACGCCACCGCGCTGATGCGCAACGTGTTGCGCGATCCGAAACTCTCCAATTTGCGCGTCCTCGCCTTGGGCGGATTGGCGGAAAGCGATCCGCGCATCGCCGCGATCAGCCGCGACGCCGACGACACCAGCCTGCGCTCCGCGTTGCAGACGCTCTTCGGCATGCCCGAAAGCGGACGTCCGCAACCACTGCTGGGCGGACGCAGCAGAGCAACCGGCAACGCCGCGGAACGGCAACTGCGCGGACAAGTGCTGCTGGTGGAAGATCATCCGGTCAACCAGCAGGTCGCGCGCCGTCTGCTGGAGCGGCTCGGCTTGAAAGTGGATACCGCCGGCCACGGCGCCGAAGGGCTGGAGAAGATCAAGCAGCATCGCTACGACCTGGTACTGATGGATTGCCAGATGCCGGTGCTGGATGGTTACAGCGCAACGCGCCGGCTGCGCGAGCGCGAGCAGCGCGAAACGATTCCGCGCCTGCCGGTGATCGCGATGACCGCGCACGCGATGGCGGGCGACCGCGAGCGTTGCCTGGAAGCCGGCATGGACGATTACCTGACCAAGCCGCTGGACCGCGTGCTGCTGGCCGAAACCTTGGCGCGCTGGCTGAATGCCGGGGCTGCACACGCGGCCGAGGTGCAGATGCCTGCGGCCGCGCATCCGGAGGTGGATACGGACGTCGCGACGGTCCCGCCGCGCACCGCCACGGTGACGCAATCGACCACGGCAACCACTGCCGCGGTGATGCTGGACGAAGCGACGCTCGCCGATCTGGAAGAAATCATGGGCGACGAGGTGCGCGGGCTGGTACAGGCCTACCTGCACGACGGCGACGCGCGACTGCTGGCGCTGCGCGTGGCCGCGGACCGCAACGACGCGGTGGAAGTCGGCAAGCTCGCGCACTCGCTGAAATCCGCCAGCGCCAATGTCGGCGCGAAGGTGCTTTCCTCGGAAGCGAAATCCGTGGAACACGATGCGCGCAGTGGCACGCTCGCCGATCCCGACGCACGCGTCACCGCGCTGGAAAAACTCTACGCGCAAACCGCCGCGGCACTGCGGCAGAAATTCGGGTTGCGCGGCTGAAACTATCCGCGCGTGCGCGCGGGTGACGTACGCGGCGAAAGACCGAGGGTGACGCGGCAGGCCGTTTCGACCAGCGGCGCGAAGTGACGCAGTGCGCGTTCGTACACGCCGCGCTTGAAAGCGACCACGTGTTCGGCGGGATACCAGAAATCCACCCAGCGCCACAGGTCGAATTCCGGGGTTTCGTGCACGTCCAGTTTCAGCGCGCTGTCGTCGTCCAGCAGCCGCAGCAGGAACCAGACCTGTTTCTGGCCCACGCACAGCGGGCGTTCGCCGTGGCGCTGGTAGCGGTGCGGCAGCCGGTAACGCAGCCACCCGTGCGTGCTGCCGAGCACCTCGACCTGTTCGCGCTTCAGTCCGGTTTCCTCGTACAGCTCGCGATACATCGCCTCGTCAGGCGTCTCATCGGTGTGCATGCCGCCCTGCGGGAATTGCCAGCCATCGCGGCGCACGCGCCGCGCCCAGAACACCTGGCCGCACGCGTTCAGCAGCACGATCCCGACATTGGGCCGATAGCCGTCGAAGTCGATCATCACGAATCCTCTGAACGGGATTCAAGCATGGCGCGGGAACGGCCGGCAAGGGCGACCGCCACACTCCGCCAACGCGAGTTCTTGACACTCTCCCGCTGCCGGCTAGACTTTCCGGTTCTTTGCGCACACTCGCGGCACATTGCATGTGCCGCTCGCCAGAAATGGCTAGGTAGCTCAGCCGGTCAGAGCGCGGCACTCATAATGCTGAGGTCGGCGGTTCGATTCCGACCCTAGCCACCACATCCGATTCTTCCGACTTCCCGTAACGTCCTGAAAACCGCATTTAGAGGCGGTTTTTTGTTGTACACTGTTCTCGCAGCACTTTCCGAACTTCCCGCTGTTACCGTCAATTTTGACGGTAACTATGGCGGTAACCGTGAAAGTGCCGAAGCAGTTACCGTCAAACTGCCGGGGAGTTACCGTCATGCTGACCCCTTCCGCCGTTGCCAACGCCAAGCCCCGCGGCAGCGCGTACAAGCTCGGGGACGGTCGCGGCATGTATCTGCTGGTGAAGCCGGACGGCGCGCGCTGGTGGCGCTTTGACTACCGCCGTCCGGGCATTGGCAAACGCAACACGCTATCGCTCGGCATCTATCCGGACGTTTCGCTGAAACGCGCGCGCGAGAAACGCGACGATGCACGCAAGCTGCTGGCCGATGGCGTCGACCCCGGAGCGAAGCGCCAAGCCGAGCGCGTCGCCGACGCGGAAACGTTTGAAGCGGTAGCGCGCGAGTGGCACGCCAAGCATTCGCCGAACTGGTCG
>DATFCO010000054.1:0-3344 GCA_035253005.1 Rhodanobacteraceae bacterium | reverse complement strand
CGAAGACGCGTGGCGGCGCTCGTTCGCGATCAACGTCGATTCGATGTTCCTTCTCTGCAAGACGGTGCTGCCGGGGATGCTGGCGCGCGGCCGCGGCAGCATCATCAACATGTCGTCGGTCGCGTCCAGCGTGAAGGGCGTGCCGAACCGCTTTGCATACGGCGCGACCAAGGCTGCGGTGATCGGCCTGACCAAGGCGATCGCGGCGGACTACGTTGCGCGCGGCGTGCGCTGCAATGCCATCTGCCCGGGCACGGTGGACACGCCTTCGCTCGAGCAACGCATCCGCGCGATGGGCGGCGATCCGGCATCGGTGCGAAGAAGTTTTGTCGAACGTCAGCCGATGGCGCGGCTGGGCAAACCGCAAGAGGTCGCCGCGCTCGCCGTCTATCTCGCCTCGGACGAATCCGCGTTCACTACCGGTGCGATCCACGTGGTCGACGGCGGCTGGTCCGCATGAAACTGTTGCGCTACGGGGAAGCCGGAAAGGAAAAGCCCGGGCTGCTGGATGCGGAGGGCACGCTGCGCGATCTGTCGCAAGTGGTCGATGACATTAGCGGCGAGTTGCTGGACGTGGCGGGGATCAGGAAATTGCAGGCGCTCGACACGGCGAAGTTTCCGAAAGTGCAGGGTGCACCACGCCTCGGCCCGCCAATCGTGCGCATCGGCAAGATCGTCTGTGTCGGCTTGAACTACGCCGATCACGCAGCGGAATCCGGCATGCCCGTGCCCGAACAGCCGGTGCTGTTCATGAAGGCCATCAGCTCAATCATTGGTCCCAATGACTACGTGGTCATTCCGCGCGGCTCGACGAAAACCGATTGGGAAGTGGAGCTGGGCGTGGTGATAGGCGACACCGCGCGCGACGTGCCGCGCGAGCGCGCGCTGCAACACGTCGCCGGTTACACCATCGTCAACGACGTTTCCGAGCGCGCGTTCCAGTTCGAACACGGCGGGCAGTGGGTCAAGGGCAAGAGCTGCGACACGTTCGCGCCGATCGGGCCGTGGCTGGTGACGCGCGACGAAGTGCCCGACCCGCAGAATCTGGAACTGTGGCTGGAACTCAACGGCCATCGTTACCAGAACGGCAACACGCGTACGATGGTGTTCGACGTTGCCACGCTCGTTTCGTACATCAGCCGCTACATGACGCTGCATCCGGGCGATGTGATTTCGACCGGGACGCCGCCGGGCGTGGGCATGGGCCGGAAGCCGCCTGTCTATTTGAAATCCGGCGACGTGATGGAGCTGGGCATCACCGGAATGGGGCGGCAGCGGCAGCGTGTGATTGCCGCGCAGGATGTGCGGGCATGACGCGCGTCATCGCCCTCGAAGCGCTCGACATCCGCTTTCCGACCTCGGTGCACATGGTCGGTTCGGATGCGATGAATCACGATCCGGATTATTCGGCGGCCTACATCACGCTGCGCACCGACGATCCGCAACTGATCGGCAACAGTCTCATCTTCACCATCGGCCGCGGCAACGACGTGCAGACCGCGGCGGTGCGCGCGCTGGCGCCGCTGGTGGTGGGCCGCGACGCGAATGAAGCGCTGGACGATCTCGGCGCGTTTTCGCGCAGTCTGATCGACGACTCGCACCTACGTTGGCTCGGCCCCGAGAAAGGCGTGATGCACATGGCGATCGGCGGCATCGTCAATGCCGCCTGGGACATGGCCGCGCGCCGCGCGGGATTGCCGTTATGGCGTTTCATCGCGCGCATGACGCCGGAAGAAATCGTCGCGGCGATCGATCTGCGTTATCTCACCGATGCATTGACCGAAGAGGAAGCGCTGCAAATCCTGCGGCGCGCGCAACCGCACAAGGAAAAGCGCATCGTCGAATTGTTGAAGCGGGGCTATCCCGCCTACACCACGTCGCCCGGCTGGCTCGGTTATTCCGATGATCTGCTGGCCGAGCTGACGCGCCGCGCGGTGGCGGAAGGATTTCGCACGATCAAGCTGAAAGTCGGACTGGATCTCGAAGACGACTTGCGGCGTCTGGCGATCGCGCGTGAGGCGGTGGGCGAGGATGTCGCCGTTGCGGTGGACGCCAACCAGCGCTGGGACGTACCGCAGGCGATCGAATGGATTCGCGCGCTTTCGCGCTTCAAGTTTGCATGGGTCGAAGAGCCGACGCATCCGGACGATGTGCTGGGTCACGCCGCGATCCGCCGCGCCGTGGCGCCCGTGCCGATTTCCACCGGCGAGCACACCCACAATCGCGTGATGTTCAAGCAACTTCTGCAGGCGAACGCGGTCGATCTATTGCACATCGATGCGGCGCGCGTGGGCGGGGTCAATGAGAACCTCGCGATCCTGCTGCTGGCGGCGAAGTTCGGTGTGCGCGTGTTCCCGCACGCGGGCGGCGTCGGTCTGTGCGAGATGGTGCAGCATCTGGCGATGGCCGACTACGTGGCGATCAGCGGCAACATGGAAGACCGTGCGATCGAATTCGTCGATCACCTGCACCAGCATTTCACCGAACCGGTGCACATCCGCGGCGGCCGCTACCTCGCGCCCGCCGCGCCGGGATTTTCCACGCAGATGCACGCGGCTTCGTTGCGCGAGTATGTTTTTCCGGAAGGGCCGGCGTGGCAGCACGATCTGCGTGCGGTTTCGCCTCGCTAATCCTTGTGAGCGGCCAGCGCTTCGCGCAGCGAAAAAATCCTTTTCATCTCCACCCATTTCTCGCCGGGCCTCGCGAACGGCAATGGCTGCTGGAACTTCCACATCAGCTCTTCCCATGCCTGCACGCGCGGATCAGCCGCGTCGCGCGCGGCTTTGGCCTCCGGCGAAAAATCCTTGGGCACATCCATCATCATCACCAGCCGGTTGCCGGCGCGGAAGATTTGCAGATCCTCGATGCCGGCGGCTCGCAATGAATCCACGATCTCCGGCCAGATGTTTTCCGGTCGATGCCAACGCTCGTAATCGGCAATCAATGCCGGATCGTCCTTGAGATCGAGCGCGTAATAGAGGCGCGGCATCGTTCGATTTCTAGAGTTGTGCCGCGGGCCCGCGCCGCAACGCGAACGCGAACACCGCGGCGAAGCAGACCAGCGGCACCGACATGGCGATCTCGATCCCGAACGAATCGGATACCGCGCCCGTCGCGGCGGTCAGCACCGCGCCGCCGACGATCGCCATCACCAACAAGGATGCGCCCAGCTTGCGCTCGTCGTCGTTCAGACCGTCCACGCCCAGCGCGAAGATGGTCGGATACATCACCGACATGAAGAAGCTCGCCGCTACCAGTGCGCCGAGTCCGATTTCTCCCGGCAACAGCACCGCAGCGCCACACAGCAGCACATTGATCGCGGCGAACAGCGCCAGCAATGCGCG
>DATFCO010000053.1:0-2965 GCA_035253005.1 Rhodanobacteraceae bacterium | reverse complement strand
GCCAGCGCCCACTGCACCAGCTTGCGCTGTTTCAGGCGCGCGAGAAATCCGGAAGCGGTTTCGTTCATGGCATCGCCTTGGCGTCGGTCGTGGTCGGCAGACCGACCTTTTTCGCGAACGCGATGAAACGCGGATCGTCCTTGTAGCGCAGGATGATCGGATCGTACGCCAGATACTGGATGCCGCCGTCACGATCGGCGCGGGCGCGATCCAGCCACTCGAACACACTTGCCGGGTCGCGGCGCAGCGCGTAAGTCTGGGCGATCTGGTAGGAAGAATTGCCCGCGTCGGCCGCGATCAGGTGCGCGAGCGCTGCATCTGCGGCCGCGCGATCGGAGCCAAGTTGCAACGCCCACGCCATGGCGATGTCGCGGTTGCGGCCCGTTGGGGCCTTCCCGGCTGCGGCGAGCGCCGCCGCCGCATCTCCGCGTACGACTTCGATGTACGTCAATATCCGGTAGTTCAAGGCTCCCTGCGATTGCAGTGCAATGCCCTGTTGCGCGGTCGTGGCGGCTTCGTCCAGACGGCCGAGCGAAGCGAGGTAGTACGCAAGCCACGAGCGCCAGAATCCGTTCAATGGATTGCGCGCTACGGCCTTCTCGACAAAACGCACGGCGGATGCGACGCGCCCGTGGCCTGCCTCGGCAGTCGAGAGCTGAAAATATGCCCCGGCATTTTCAGGCGCGAGTACCACGGCGCGCCGGGCTTCGGTCAGCCAACCCTCCCAATTCGCATCGGCATTGCACAGCAGCGAGCTGTTTGCGACGTGCGCCGCGGCCAGCACCGGATTCAATCGCAACGCGGCATCCACATCCACGCGTACCTGTGCGTACGAATGCGGCCATTCGGCGGCCTCGAGATAATATCCCGTCAAATCCACCCGCGTTTGTGCCGCAGCCGCATACGCGGCGGCGTAATCCGGATCGAGTCGCGTCGCCGCGGTGAATTGTTCGATGGCGCGTCTGAAATCTTCTTCGGTGCCCAACTGGAAATAGAACTGCCCCTTGAGAAAAGCGTCCCATGCAGCGAGGTTGCCGCTGGGCGGACGGTCGCTCTGCAAAACCGCTGAGCCGTTGTCCAGCAATTTCGCCTTGAGCGCGCTCGCCACTTGCCGGGTGATATCGTCCTGCAGCGCGAACAGATCCTTGTACGGCCGGTCGTAGTGCTGCGACCATATCGCGCTGCCGTCGACGGCATTGATCAGGGTCGCGCTCACGCGCACCGTGTCGCCCGCGCGCTGCACGCTGCCTTCCAGCAAGTGCGCCACGCCCAGTTTCTCGCCGATGGTTTTCGCATCGTCGGTCGAATTGCGGAACTTGAAGGACGAATCTCGCGCGATCACTTTCAAGCCCGCGAACTGCGACAGCGCGGTAATCAGGTCTTCGGATAGGCCGTCGGAGAAATATTGCTGATCCTTTTCTCCGCTGTCGTTGTTGAGCGGAAGCACCGCGATGGACTTGTCCGTGATTCCGCCGGCCTGCTTGTGCGATACGAACCGGTCGGTGAGCAGCAGTACCACCGCGATCGCGAGCACGGCGATGATCCACTTGTCCAGCTTGCGGCCGGTGGAATGCGCGAAGGAATCGTCCGCCGCGATTTCGCTCTCGCGTTTCAAACCCTGCGGCGTGAATTCGTACAACCACGCGAACGCGATCCAGAATGGAAAACCGATCGCGGCGGCGATCAAGAACCAGCGCGTAGTGACGTCGGGCAAGCCGAGTGCCGGACTGAACTGCGACAACCCCTGTCCAAACGCCCACACCGCACCCGCATACAGCGCCGCTGCGCGCAACACGTTGCGGCGTTTCAATTCGGAGAAGAGCGACGGACGCGCGCTCATGGCGATTCAAAGTCTTTCGGCACGTACGGCAATCCGATCTTTTTCAGCGCCGCCTTGAAGCGCGGATCGTCGCGAACCGGATCGAAAACGGTGGTCCACAGCAACTGCGGAATCGCGCTACGGGTCGCATCCGCTTCGAGCAGGGACAGGGCGCGATCACGTGCGCCCAGATGCATCAGGAACAAGGCACGCACGATGGGATCGCGAGGCAACCCGCTGTCGGCCGGCGGATTCTCCAAGCTCTGCACGGCGCGCGCCCGCAGCGCGGGGTCGGTCATGCCGCGAACCACCAGCGCCATTGCGTCCGGATCGATGCCATTGAGGGTGGCCGCCGCACGAGCCTGTATTTGCGCTTCCGGATAACGATGAAGATTGAGATAGATCAAGGTCGCAGCGCGTCGCACGAACACGCTTTCCGGATGCGCATCCACGATCTCCTTGATCTGCGCGGCAGCGGTGTCCGCGCCGATGCGATGCAAAGTCCACCTGAGTTGCACGCGGATGGCGCCGCTGGTTCCGGATAGCGGGTCGCGCTGGAGCGCGCGGTCCAGTTCGGCCAGCGCGGGTTCGAGTTGACCGACGCCATCCAAAAATTGCGCGTATTGATTCAATACTTCGGCGTCGCCTGGCGCCAGCGCCAGCGCACGTGACAAGGCACGATCCGCGTCCGCCCAACGCATCTGGTTGCTGTACACCACCCCCTGCGCGACATGCGCGAGGGCGTTGTCCGGGTCCAGTTCGAGGGCGCGCGACGCGGACTTCAACGATTCCGCATACGCGATTTCCGCCGGGACAGGGCCATAGCTGGGCAGCAGTCCCTGCGCTTCGGCCAGCGCGGCCCACGCCTGCGCGTAGTTCGGCTGGATGGCCACGGCTTGCTCGAATTCTGCGACCGCTTCCGTTACCGAACGCGCGGCCAGCAGGGTGAGCCCGCGCAAATAGAAATCGTGCGCACGCGGATCGACGGTTTTCTGCGCCACCAGTGATCGCCCTTTTCCACCCGCCAACTGCACCTGCAATTTGTCGGCGATGGCGTTCGAGATTTCATCCTCGACCGCGAAGATGCTGGTGAGCTTGCGGTCGTATTTTTCCGACCACAGGTGATAGCCGCTGCGCGTGTCGATC
>DATFCO010000052.1:0-32377 GCA_035253005.1 Rhodanobacteraceae bacterium | reverse complement strand
GCAGGTGCCTTGGATCACCGGCTGGCCGGTGACGTCGTTCAGGCCCGCGACACCGCTGATGCTGATCGCCAGCGAATCGAACAACTGCTGTCCGCGCGCGACCGCGGCGCGCGCCTGCACGCGCGAATCGCGATTCATGGCTGCATCCGGATTGTTCCAGTCGTCGAACAGCCGCATTACGCGCGGATCGAACGGATCGGTGGTCGGATCGTTGCCCAGCGTATCGTTGATGCCGACCCAGAACTTCTGCTGCGAAAGAATCTTGGCACCGCCCATGCCGCCGAATTCGTTCAGCGTCCCGGCGTGCGTGTCGAACAATTGCGCGGTGGTCAGGCCCAATTCGAATGCGACGATCTGGTCGAGCACGTCCTGGCTGGGTGCGGATGCGGCCTGTTCGTGACCCACGATCGCGTGCAGCGCCTGCGAAGAAAAGCTGCTGCGGAGATCTTCCTTGTTCACGCCCGCATCCATCGGCGGCTGGAACGGCGCGAAAGTTTCGCGGCCGTCCCACATCACCGCGGTGTCCCAGATCAGATTGGTCGATGGCAGCGGACGGCGGAACAACGACAACTGCGCCGCGCTCGCGTAGCCGTAAGGATCGTCGACCGCGATCAGCGTGAATTCCGCGTTGGCCGGCATCGCCAGACCCACACGGATCACGCCGCGACTGGTCAGCATCGAGAATGCTTTTTCGCGCGCTGCCAGCGTCGAGATGTCGTCGAGCGGCGAGTCGGCGCCATCCACCAACGCGAAGATCGGATCGAGGCCGCGCGTGACGTTGAAGCGCTTCTGCACTTCCGCGGCGGAAACCGTCCAGGCTTCGGCCTGCCGATGACAGGTATTGCACGAGCGGCCGTTGCTGCCGAGGCTCTGGAAGAACGGATTGCTCTTGTCGATGCTGCCCGCGGGCGTGCTGGTTTGCAGCAGGCCCGAAGGATCCGGCGTGACCAGCGCACTGACGTGAGGCCGCGTCGGCGCCTGTTGGGCGTGGATGCTGCCCGCAGCGGCAAGCAACAGGCTGGCGGCAAAGGCGCGCCGATATCTGCCGCGGAAAGGCATGGAAAATTGAATGAACATGCTGGCGTACTCCCCCGACGGAAATCCTCCACCAGGACAGAACACCGCAATGGCGCGGATTGCGACATTCGCACGCGCACGGATGAAGCGGGCTCAGTGCAGAAGAACCCCGCAGCCCGCGATCGGCTGGTGCAAGGCACCCAAGGCGACGGAAAATTCCGGGTGCGAACCAAGACGATTCGCATCGATCAGTTTGCGTGCGGCTTGCAACTGCGTGTTCGCATCGCCGCAATCGCCCATCTTCGCGTCAGCGATCGTCAGCCACAATCGCGCGGTCAGCATGCGCGGATGCTCGGGCTGCAACTCGACGCCGGCGCGTTCGATCGCGCGAGTCAGCCGTGTACGCGCCTGCGTCGCCTGCCCATTCCGCAATTCGACCTGCGCCCGCAGCGTCTGCACCCACAGCAACATCGGATCGCCGCGCGCGGCCACTTCAGCCAGATGGTGATCGACCGTCGCCTGCAAGTCGTCCGGACATTGCGCTCCCGGCGATTGCGTGCAGGCCAGCAACAGGCGGGCTTCGGCGATCAGCGGCGGCATCTTCCAGGCGCGGGTGCGCAAGCCGGAGATGGCGTTCGGCAGCAATGTGCGCGCGACTTCCGGCTGGCCCTGCAGCAGCGCGACGCCGGCCAGTTCGCTGTCCACGCGGCCGATGCGCATGCGGTTGGCGGGATCATCGCCGTACAAAGCGCGCGCCTGCTGCAGCAATTGCTTCGCATGATCCAGATTGCCCGCCTCGATCTCGCCGAACGCAGTGCTCTCCAGCGAATCGCCATGCAAGCCGGAATCCGCGCCGAAACCCGTCAGCGACAGGCTTTGCGCAATCGCGCAATCCTTGCTCGCGGAAACGCGATCCGCGCGCAAGCCATCCAGCACGCAAGCTTTCTGCGCCGTGTAAACCTGTCCGATCTCGGGCTCGCCACCGATGCGCGCATACGTAGCCAGCGTCTGCGTGAATAGCCGGTGCGCCTGCTTCCAGTGCCCCGCACGCCATTCCGTCGATGCCCAGCCGGCCAACGCCAACGTGGTTTCCTTGCTGTACGGACCGAAATGCGCCAACTCGAAGCGCCAGGCCCTCTGGTACATGGCGCTCGCTTCCTTGTATTGCTCCACGCCTTCCAGCGCGGAGGCGAGATTGTTGTAACCGACGCCGACGCGCGGATCGTCCGCTCCCCACGCGGCGATCCGCTCGGACAGCTCTTCGCGGCTGAGCGCGACTGCGGCTTCATCGTGACCTTCGCTGTTTTCGACCTCTTCCAGCGGCTCCAGCAGATCGACCAGCACTTCGCCGTGGATGTTCTGGACGATCAAGCGCTGGTGCGCGAGGCGCAGATCGGCGCCGCCGGCCGCGTAGTCTTCCGATCTGACTTCGGCGAATCCGCGCGCCGTGAGCGCACGGATGGCGTTGATGTTTGATGGCGGCAGGGTTCGTTCCGACAAAGCGACCGCGCGCTCCGCCAGGGCGCGCGCCCGCACGTTGTCGCCCAGGTTTTCGTACAGTCGCGAGAACATCGCCAGCAGATCCACGCGTTCGGCGGGAGCGAGCTGCGGCGAACGGTCGAGTTTCTGCATGCCGCGAGCCAAAAGATCGAAGAGGCTCGGCTGGTGTGACGCGGCCGTGCCGTAGCGGATCGGTGCGAACAGGCTTTCGACGAAGTCGCGCACCATATTCGCGCGTGCGGCTTGCTGCTGCGCCAGTCGCGCCTGCTGGCGCGCCACGTGCGCCTGCCACAGGGCGATCGAGAGCGAAGCGAAGATCGCCAACAGCAGCACCGCCGTAAGCGCGACGGCGCCGCGATGCCGCGCGACGAATTTTCCGGCGCGATACCAGCGCGAAGGCGGATGTGCGTGCACGGGCCTGCGATCGAGATAACGTTCGATGTCGTCGGCCAGCGCGCTGGCCGAACCGTAGCGGCGCTCGGGCTCCTGCGCCGTCGCCTTGGCGACGATATTGGCCAGATCGCCGCGCAATTTTTGCGCAGCAGGTTTGGGCTGCGGTTTGCGTGGGGAACCATCGTGCGGTGTGTGCGCCGGCGCCGCGCGCGCGCCGGTCAGCAGTTCGCACAGCAATCCGCCGAGCGCATACACGTCGGTCGCGGTGGTGATCGCGCCGGCGGTGAATTGCTCGGGCGCCGCGTAAGCCGGCGTCAGCGCCTGGTGCCGCGTGCGCGTCGCGTCGCTAGTGTCGTCCAAAAGTTTGGCGATGCCGAAATCCAGCAGCTTCACCTCGCCTTCGGGTGTGACCAGCACATTCGACGGTTTCAGGTCGCGGTGCACGATCAACGCGCGGTGCGCCGATTCCACAGCGCGGCACACCTGCAGGAACAGCACCAGGCGCTGTTGCTCGGACAAGTTCTTTTCGCGCGCGTAACGCGTGATCGGCACGCCGTCGATCAATTCGAGCGCGATGTAGGCCAGACCGTTTTCGGCCACGCCGCCTTCGATTAAACGCGCGATGCCGGGATGCCGCAAACGCGCCAGCGCTTCGCGCTCGTGCCGGAAACGGCGCTGCGCCTCGGCCGTGTACAGCCCGCGCGCCAGCAGTTTCACCGCGACGTACTGACGCACGCCTTGCGTTTCGCGGAAAGCGCGGAACACCGTGGACGAACCGCCCTCGCCCAGGATTTCCAGCAACTCGAACGGGCCGATGCGCGCGCCTTGCGGCAGCGGCTCAAGCGGTTCGCTATCGCCGATCATGAGCGCGGCGCTCGCCGCATCGCCCGCGCCGAGCAATTCGTCTTCCGTCGCGTCGGCGGTCAGCATGCGCTCGAGTTCGGCGCGCAGCGCGGGATCGTGACAACGCTCGGCCAACAGGCGCGCGCGACCGGCCGGTGGCAATGTCAGCGCTTCCTCGAACAAGTCGCGCAGAGTCGGTGTGGCTTGCACGCGAACTCCTGGTACGTCCCGCTATGAACTCCGCCCGCCGTGAAATTGCGACACTGCGGATAAGGAAACTCTGATTCATCAGAGTTTCCGCGCGGCACATGGATGTGCCGCACGCAAATCAAGCACACTTCTGTTTCATGTGCTTTGATTTGCGAAGCCGAATCCGGGCATGTACCGGATTCGGCGTGCTCTGACAAATCCCGAATGGATTTGTTCAGAGCTTCCCTAATCCATCCGCGCCTTGATGAAAGCGCGCGCGAAGCGCCAGTCGCGATCGATCGTGCGCCGCGCCAACCCCAGCGTTTCGCCTACCTGCTCCAGACTCAATCCCGCGAAGTAACGCAGTTCCACCACCTTCGCCGCGCGCGCATCGGTCTGCTCCAGCGCATCCAGCGCCGCATCCAGCGCCAAGGCCTGCTCGGCGGTGTCGATCGCGAGTTTCAGGTCGCGATCATCCAGCGTAACGCGGTTCCACTGTCCGCCCGCGCGCAGGCGCAAGCGATCGCGCGCGCGGTTGATCAGCAGATGGCGCATTGCGCGGGCCGCGTAGCTGAAGAATTGCGCCGGCTCCTGGAATTGCAGTTCCTGCCGCTGGCCCACGCGCAGATACAACTCGTGCACCAGCTCGGTGGTGTCGAGCGTGGCGTTGCGGCGCTGTCCGGCGAGCTGGCGCGAAGCCATCGCCTTGAGACGCGCATACACCTCCGTGAACAACGCATCGGCCGACTGGTCGGATATCTGTTCGCCGCGGGAGGCCAAGAGAATGCTCCGCTGCCCCTCCCCGGAGCGTCGCGCAGCGGGCGTGCGAATGCAAGCGCCGCGTTGACAATCCGCGCGGCGGCCGGTTACTTTACGCGGCTCGCCGGACGCGTTTCATGCGCGTCGCACCTGCCCAGGTGGCGGAATTGGTAGACGCACTAGTTTCAGGTACTAGCGGGTAAAACCGTGGAGGTTCGAGTCCTCTCCTGGGCACCATGATTTTGCGATCATCCCGATCGCTGCTTCGAAATAACAATCCACGATCTGCCGGTTCTCGGCTTCAGCGTGTCGAAAAGCGGCCATCCATGGCCGCACTCTTCATATCAGCATGCCTCGAATGAATTTGCACGCTGAGCCTGGTGTCGCGGATCTGTCGATTTCCGCCGCCCCCGTTCGTCCCATCCATGAGCGCGTGGACCGACGCGCGAAATCCGGCTATTCCCGCAGCAGAGGAGAATCGAAACATGTCCAGCGTCAGCAAGAAAAGGAATATCGCGGTTTGTCTGTGGTTCGACGGTCAGGCCGAGGAAGCCGCCAACTTCTACGCCGGCACCTTTCCGGATTCGCACGTCGACGCGGTGCACCGCGCGCCGGGCGACTATCCGGACGGCAAGCAGGGTGACGTGCTGACGGTGGAGTTCACGGTGGTCGGCATGCCTTTCCTCGGTTTGAACGGCGGCCCGCAGTTCAAGTTCGACGAAGCGGTTTCCTTCCAGGTCTACACGCGCGACCAAGCAGAAACAGATCGCTATTGGAATGCGATCGTCGGCAACGGCGGCGCGGAAAGCGAGTGCGGCTGGTGCAAGGACAAGTTCGGCCTGTCCTGGCAGATCACGCCGCACGCCTTGATGGAAGCGTTCACCGATCCAGACCGCGCCGCGGCCAAACGCGCATTCGATGCCATGATGACGATGAAGAAGATCGACATCGCCAGGATCGAAGCCGCGCGGCGGGGATGATCGAGACGTTTCTTCGGGTCGTCGCCGCAAGCAGCGTCAGGTTTCCGATCGAATGGCCAGCCCCAACGGGTCTGCGCAGCGCGGAAAGAAATCCATGTCGAGTTTCTTGCGGTAGGCGATCCTGGAGAAATCCATCTGGATGGCGCCCGGCGTCGCGACGGGAATCAGCAGCGCCGCGATCGGAGCGAAGCCGGCCTGGAAATGCCAACTCGATTTGACCGCGATCAATTTCTTGGGCTGGAGATCGATGCCGAGTCCCGTGAATGCATCCGGAGAGAAAACCTGGGTGCGCAACGAACAGATCACTACATCTATGCCTTCGATTTCCAGCCAGACCGAAAGCCTCATCGCCACACGGGTGGGTCCGAGTCCAGCCTGATCGTGACGTTGCCTGATCGATTTGACGGTCGCGATCACGTCGACGGCTTCGCCGGAGGCCGGTCCGCATTTGCCGCCGAGGCGCAATGACAGCGTTGCGCCGACTCCGGCATCGGCACAGACCTGCGCCACGACGGGATCCCAGATCGCGCCGAATGCGGCGTTCCTGATCCTGCGTTTCAACATCGCAGTCAGCAGAGCGACGTTGTCTCCCGGTGCGCCGCCACCGGTGTTGTCGGCGGTATCCGCCAGCACCACGCAACCGGATGCCTGCGTCGCCTGGTCCAGCGCGGTTTCGATATCCGGAAACCGCGGCAGCAGGGCTTCGCGCGCGTCGTAGATTTCGCGTCCCACTTCTTCCGCGACGCGCGCAGCCAGTTCGGCATCGCCTTCCGTTATCGCAAGCACCTTCGATCCGGTTTCCGGCGTGTCTCCCCACGGAAAGCCGTGCGCAAAACTCACCGACAGCACGCCCTCGCGCCCTTCCATTTCCCGCATGCGCGCCACCAGACTGCGCATCGGCTCGAGAGTGGTCGGATACCAGCCGATCATGCGGCAGTCGAACACTGCGCTGACGGGTCTGTGGCGACCTTGCGCGCTTCCCACGCAGATGTCGTACAACTCGCGGCCGCGCTCCATGTAATCGACGTGCGGATATTCCTTGGCGAGGACGATGGCGGTGGCACTTTCCACCATGCATCGGGTGAGATGGCAGTGCGGATCCAGCATCACGCCGATGCTCGCGCGCGAACCGACGATGTCGCGCGCGCGGCCGATCAGATCGCCTTCGCAATCGTCGCATTCGCCGGCGACCATCGCGCCGTGCAGAAACAGCAGCACGACGTCGAACGGCCCCTGCGAGGAAAGATCGGTCAGGATTCGATCGCGCAGTTCCTCGTACGCCGACTGCAAGGTCGGCCCGGCCGGCTGCGCAACGGCGAAGATGCTTTCCACGAATGGGTGACTGTCGCGGGCGGCGAGATCGCGCCACAACTGCGCGACCATCGAGGTTTCGGCGTCGGCGGGAGTGGGATGCGCCGCGTCGTGGCGGGACAGGCCGTTTTCCTCGAAGGCACGCCGGCCGGTGGGCCACGGCGAAAACGTGTTCGTTTCGGTGATCAGTCCTGCAGCGAAGATGCGCATGGGTCGTCCGTCAGACCGCTGACGCGATCTTTCATTGCACTCCGGCGGAATTGCCCTTCACCGGCACGAAGTGCAGATCCTGATAGTCGAAACTGAAGTCCGCGGTGGGAGAAACCGGCGCCATCCTGATCGCGATGATCTTGCCGTCCGGATCGAGATCGAAACTGAGATAGGCGTCCTCGATGTCGCGATCGCTCCAACGCGTGCGGAAGGTGTCGTACTGGCTGTGTTCGAGCACGCCCTCCATGCCCGGCGAACGGTCAAAACGGATGCGCAATGCATCGCCCTTTCCCGCGGCGGAAATCGTCATCGTTCCGTACCACGGATCGCGATAAATGCCGGCGTAGGCTTTCAACGGCAGCGAGGGACCGCGTTCGGGATGCGTCTGCGATTGGTGCGCCCGCAATGCCTGCAAGGCTTGCGCGTGTATCTCATCGAACGTCTGCTTGTAATCCGCGATCCAGTCGGTGGGCGGCAGACCGAGATAGTGATCGAGCAGGTGATAGAACACCGCCCAGCGCGCGCCGGAATCCTCGGAGTTGATCATCACCGCGAACGCGACGTTCTTTTCCGGAACGATCGCCACCGCCGACAGTCCGCCCAGCACCCCGCCCGAGTGGGTGATGATCTTGTGGCCGCGATAGTCCTGCACGAAGAAGCCGAGCGCGTATTCGCTGAAATTGGGCGTGATCGCCGCGATCGGAGCCGGCGCGGGCGTGATCGGCACGATCGTCACGGGTGTCCACAGCACTTTCGATTGCGCGTCGCTGAACAACCGTTTGCCATCGCCGAGATCGCCGTGCGCCAATTGCGCGCGCAACCAGCGCGCCATGTCGTCGGCGCTCGCGTAGATGGCACCGGCCGGTGCGACGGGCCCACTCAGATGACCCGACTTCAAAACGGAGAGCGGCCCCATGCCGCGGATCGCCATCGACGTGCGCGCATGCGCCGCGACGCGATCCTTGCCCTGGCTGTCGTAGTCCACGGCGGCATCGCGCATGCCGAGCGGTTCGAAAATGCGCTGCTTGATGAAAACTTCCCAGGTTTGCCCCGAAACCGCTTGCAGCAACTGCCCCGCCACCGCGTAGAGAACGTTGTCGTAGGCGAATCCGCTGCGGAAGCTGGTGGCCGGTTTCAGGTAACGGATGGAATCCACGAACTCCGCGCGCGTGCGGTTCGTGTCCGGCACGAACATCAGATCGCCTTCGCCCAATCCCAGCCCGCTGCGATGCACCAGCAGGTCGGTGACCGTCATTTCCTGCGAAGCGTAGGCGTAGTACATCCGGAAGCCGGGCAGACGATCGGCGACGCGGTCGTCCCACTTCAGTTTTCCGTCATCGACCAGGATCGCCAGTGCGGCGGCGGTGAAAGCCTTGGTGTTGGAACCGATCGGAAACGTGGTGTGCACGTCCACGCGTTCCGGCGAACCGAGTTTGCGGATGCCGTAGGCACGCGTGTCGATCTTGCCGCCTTCCACGACCGCCACCGCCATGCCCGGCGCGCCGAAGGTCTGCATCGCGCGGTTTGCATACGCATCGAGATCGGCCGGCGGAGCCGCGTACGCGGCCAGCGGGATCGCGCACAGCCATCCCGCCAGCATCTTCCGCAAAGCCGTCACGCTGCTCCGCATCGTCAATAGGTGAAACTGAAGCTGGCGAGCCCGTAGAAGAAAATTCCCCACAGTCCGTACAACGCGGCGAGCCCCAGCACGATTTCGCCGAGTCGCACCAGCCAGCCACCCGGACCGCGCGCGATGCGCAGCAGCGCTTCGATCAGCATGGCGATCGCGCCGATCGCGGCGAGCACGCCCAGGACGTAGAGCCCGGCGAGAAAACCGTCGAGCTTGCCGTTGGCGGTGGCGAAGACGTAACTGAACATCCAGAACCAGCAGCCCAGCATCAGCAGCAGCAGCAGCGCGCCGATGCGCGAAGCGAACCGCCACCAGTACCGGCTTCGCGTCATTTCCAGCCGGATGCGATAGTGCCTGCGCGCGATCCAGCCGCCGAACCAGATGATCAGGGTGAGCACCAGCGGCGCGACGAAGGCGATGCCCATCGGCTTCACCAGACCGAAGTTCTGAAGACCGTGCACCGGCTGGAAAACCAGTACGGGCAGGAAATCATCGGAAATCCAGTAGCGGATATCGCCCTTCTCATCGGTGACGAACTTCGTGTGCGTCTGGCCGCCGACTTCGCGGTAGGTCAACGGCCCCACCTCGCGCCAGGTTTTCGGCGTGCCGCTCAGGTCGGTGAGCGCCGCGAACTGGATGGTGCCGTCGGGATTCGCGGTGACGCTGGTCTGCGTGAACGCGTAGATCAAACGCAATGCGCTTTGCAGCCGCCGGCTGCTCATGTACCAGCCAGCCACGCGCGCCGCGTCGGGCTTGGGATCGGCGACTGTTTTTTCCTCGGGCGCCGTGTACGGGAAATAGCGGTCCAGGAATCCGCGGAACAGTTCCGTGCGGACCTTCTCGACCTCGCCTTCCTTGCCCAGGCTGTTGAACGACATGAACACGCCGACGTGCTGATCCAGCAGCAGATGCAGATCGCTGTGGAAGGCATTGGTGTCGCCGGCATGGCCGATGACGCGCAGACCGTTGCGGTTCTCCTGGTAGAAACCCAGATCGAATCCGTTGAGACCCGGCGCCATCTTGGACTGCGGCGAGTGCATCAGCGCGATCATTTCAGGCGAGAGGATCGAGGCGCCGTCGTACCGTCCGTTGTCGAGTTGCGCGATCATGAAATGCGCCATGTCGGTGCCGCTGGAAGTCAGCGAACCCGCCGGGCCGACCTCGATCGATTCGAACGGAATGGTCTGTTTGTCCGACGCTGAGCGGTATCCGACCGACATATACGGAGCGAGCGATGCCGGCAGCGGCTGCTCGAACGTCGAGTGATCCATTTGAAGCGGCTTGAAGATGTGATCCGCGACGTATCGGTCGAACGACTCCCCGGAGACGCGCTCCACGATGTAGCCCGCCAGCGTCGCGCCGTAGTTCGAGTAGGCCACGATCTCTCCGGGCGGATAGATCTGCACCGGAATGTGTTTCTTGACGTATTCGCCGATCGGGAACAGTTGCTTGGGTGAGGAAACGAACTCGTCCGCGATGGTTTCCTCGAAACCCGCGGTGTGCGTCATCAGATTCCGCATCGTGATCGGCTTGCCGAATTTCTCCGGGATCTTGAAATCGAGATACGTGTTGATGTCGCGGTCGAGATCGATCTTGCCTGCGCCCACCTGTTGCATCACCGCCGTCCAGGTGAACGTCTTGGAAACCGAACCGGGACGGAACAGTGTCTGATCGGGAATCACCGGCTTGCGTTTGGCCACATCCGCATAGCCGTAGCCCTGGGCGAAGAGGATCTGTCCGTCCTTGACCACCACGACCACGCCGCCGGCGATGTCGCCGCGCTGCATGGCGTAAGGCGTGACGCTGTCGAAGTAGCTCTGCACGTCCTGCGCCGTCATCGATGTCGCCGCACCTTGCGGTGCCACGGCCGGAGCCGCCGCGCCGGCCGTCGGGGTTTGCGGCGCAGGCGGTTTGGTCGGAGCGACCGACGCCGGACTTTGCGCAACACCTCCCGCCATTGCAGCGATCGCGATCGAGCACGACGCCGCCACTGTGATCAGTCGGGTGAACATGTCTTCTCCTCGCGAAACCGGATCACTGGATGTATGCGCGGCAAGTCACGATCGACAGCCGCGCTTCGGCAAAGCCGCTGTGGCTTGGCCGCGAAGTCGGTCAGAAATTCCTGCTCACTGAAATGCCGAAAGTACGCGGCGTGATGATCGTGGCATTGTCTTCAACTTGTCCGGTGACCGGATTGAGCTGTCCGGCGATCGGCACGAAGTTGGCGAAGGTGCTCGCCTGCACGATGCCGCGCGCGTTCAGCACGTTCTTGACGTACGCATCGATCGTCCACTGGTCGCGTATCAGGCCGGCGCGCAGATTCATGACGTGATACGCCGGAATGGTCGGGCTCGACGGCAGCGGCGGCAAGACGCCCGGGACCGGATAATTGAATGCGAAATCGGTCGACCGCTCGTCGACGTACTGATAACTGCCGCCGACGAATCCATTCCAGCCTCCGCCGAGCGCGAAGTCGTAGTCGCCGTTAAGGCTGAGGGTGAAACGCGGTGCGTAAGGCAGCCGGTCGCCGCGCTTGCCGTTGGACGGGAACGGAGCGTCTTTGGTCAGGTCGGCGTCGTTGTAGGCGACATTGGCCGATAACTTCAGGCCGGGCGCCGCCACCACCGCGAAGCTGGCTTCCACGCCCTTGCTCTTGGCTTGTCCGGCGCTGGTGAGAAAAGTGAAGTTGTCGACGAACGTGAGCAACGGGATCTTGGTCCAGTCGATGTAGTACGCGGACAGATCCACGGTGAGCCGGTCGTTCCATGAAGTGGACTTCAGGCCCAATTCGTAATCGGTCAGTTTGGTCGGGCTGAAGGTCGCCGGCACGTTGGGAACGTTGAACGGAACGACGTTGGGACCGCCGGGCAGGAAGCCGGATGCCGCCCGCGCATAAATCATCGTGTTGTCGTTGATGTGGAAGCGCGGCGTAAACGAAAACGTGGTGCTGCTGTCGGAAGAACGCTTGTCTAGCAGCACGGTGGAAGGTATGCCGCCGAAGAGCAGCCCATATCCGATTTCGGTGTAATGCTGGTTGTCGTGGCTGTAGCGAAGACCGGCCTCCACGTCGAAGCGTTCGGTGATGTGCCAGGTGAGACTGCCGTAAGCCGCATAGGCCTCATAGGTACTCGGCTGCAGATCGCCGCCGATGGGAATGCCGAATGGCGAGGGCAATGGTGTTCCGCTGTAGTAATCGCTGGCGTAGATGTTCTGCTCGTTGTTGCCCGTCTCGCGGGTCCAGAATACGCCGCCCAGCCATTCCACCGTTTTTGAAGTCGGCGACGACAGCCGGAATTCCTGCGTGGCCTTGGTTTGCGGAATGATCGCTTGCTCGAGCGTCCCGTACGGCGGTCCGCCGGGACCTTGGGTGCCGAGATACAGGAGCGGCGTGGCGTCGGCATTGGTGACGGCGTTCAACGTGCTGTAGCTGCTGGACGACACCAGATTCGCCCAGCCGAAATCGCTCTTGAAAGTCATGTTGTAGAGCCGGTAGTGGCCATCGAAGGCATCACCGCCGAGCGCGGCGCTGCGTTGTTGCAGATCGCCATAGATCGGCAACAGCGTGTCGGGGTCCAGCGCTTCAACGGGATTGCCCTCGCGGCTGAGGTTCTGCGCCAGCGCGGTGAGCCGCAGCGAAGTCTTTTCCGTGGGCGTCCACAGCAACGACACGCGACCGCCCTTGATGCGGCTCTCATCGACGTCGGTCTTGCCCAAGCCGGCGTCGTCGATGAAACCGGGATCGGTTCGATCATAGACATTGGCGCGGATCGCCAACTTGTCCTTGACTAAGGGCATGTTGACCATGCCGTGCAGGCCGAACCCGTTGCCTCCGCCGTCGACGCTGGTGCCGCCGACCTGCACACGCCCCGAGAAATTTTCGGTATCGGGCGGAATGGTGATGAAGCGCAGCACGCCGCCCAATGCACCTGCGCCGTAGAGCGTGCCCTGCGGACCGCGCAGTACTTCGATGCGTTCCAGATCCGCGGGATCGAGGTCGGGCGTCGTTGCCGCTCCCACCGCGAATACGCTGCTGGAACCGTACGGGGTGTCGTCGACATAGATGCCGACCGACGCGCTGGGCTGTCCGGAACCCGAAGCGATGCCGCGAATTGCCAGCTCGGTCACGCCCGCGCCGCTCGAAACTGCGCTGAGTCCGGGCACCGTCGCGGAATAGTCGGAAAAATCCTGCAGGTTCTGCCGCTGGATGTCGTAGTAGCTCAACACCGATACCGGCATGGCGACGTTCTGCTGGGTCTCGGCGCGTCTGCTGGCGGTCACGACGATGGTGCCGAGCTGTGTAATCGGCGCGGGCTGGTTTGCTTGGGGATTCTGCGTCCCAGGCTGGGACGCCGTGCTGTCTTGATCCTGCGGCTGTTGCGCGCCGTCCGCACGACCGGCCGCAACGGCCGCTCCGCTGACCAGGGCAGCCGTGATGGCAACGAATAATGTGCCGAACGCACCCACGTACTTGCGCATGTGCCTTCTCCACGTCGCTGAGGTGCCAGCCGGCGGCAATATCGGTCAGATTTTCGTGTTTGTCAATTTTTTCAAATTTGGCAACACGGTTCGGAAAATGCGATCATCACACGGCATGATCGGCCAGCGGACGATGCTGTGCTAAAAATGGTCCGTCGGACACGGGATGACTGCGGTGACAAAGCACAAGGGTTCGGCCGCACAGCCGGGATTGGCGCTGCGGACGCTGCGCAAGCGAAAAGACTGGACTCTCGCCGAGGTGAGCGAGCGCACCGGCCTGCCCGTGTCGACGCTCTCGAAAATCGAGAACGGCAAGATGTCGTTGACCTACGACAAGCTCGCGCGCCTGAGCGCGGGCCTGGAGATCGACATCGCGCAACTGTTCGAACCCGATACCACCATCCCTAGCACCACGGTGAACGGCCGCCGCAGCATCACGCGTGCGGGACAGGGTCTTGCGATCGAAACGGAAAACTATGCGCACCTCTATCCGGTGGCCGATTTGCTCAACAAGCGCTTCATTCCGATCATCGCCGAGCTGCATGCGCGATCGCTGCAGGAATTCGGCGAACTGATCCGCCATCCGGGCGAGGAATACGCCTACGTGCTGGAAGGCACCGCGGAACTGCACACCGACCTGTACGCACCGATGCGGCTGGAAACCGGCGATTCCATCTATTTCGACAGCGGCATGGGTCATGCCTACATCGCGGTCGGTCCCGGGCGCTGCCGCGTGCTGTCGATCTGTTCGGCGACGCAATCGCAACTGCTCGAGGCCAGCGGCGCCGATGAGCCGCCTGCAGGCCACCCGGCCGGCAAACCGATCGTGCGCCGTCCCCGCCGCAGCCGTCGGCCGCGCAGATAGCGGCCGGCCTGCGCTTTCGTTTGCCAAAAATAAAACACTTTCAAATTTGGAAAATTTTTGCTCTACTGTCGGCAATCCGGCTTTGCGAAGCCTAGATGTCGACTCTTTCCTGTCTCCGCCTGTTACCGACCCGGCTGTCCTCGCGTCTTGAGGGCGAGCACGCGCTGTCCCGCGGCGGACGCGGGTGAGTGTGGCCGGCTTCGCGCAGGATCACGCATGGCCGAGCCCGGTGCGCGCATGGTTCGCGGCCGGCGTGTTCGCGTTGGCGGCCGTGCTTTCGTACACCGATCGGCAGATCCTGAGTTTGCTGGTCGATCCGATCCGCGCCGCTCTCTCGATCAGCGATACTCAGATCAGCCTGGTGCAGGGGCTGGCCTTCGCGTTGATCTATTCGTTCGCCGGCCTGCCGCTCGGTCGTGCCGCGGACATCTGGCCACGACGCCGCACGATTCTGGTAGGGCTCTTGCTGTGGACCGTCGCGACGATGGCCTGCGGTCTTTCCCGATCTTTCGGCACGCTGTTCGCCTCGCGCGTGTTCGTCGGCATCGGCGAAGCCGCGCTCGCGCCCGCCGTGGTTTCCATGCTGACCGATTACTTTCCGCCGCAACGGCGCGGCATCGCCATCGGTTTCTTCCTGATGGGCATGGTGATCGGCGGCGGTGCGGCATTGAGCATCGGCGGCGGTTTGTTGCAAGCGGCAGAGAACGGCGCATTCGCGATGCTGCCCTTGCTGGCGAACATGGCGCCTTGGCGCGCGACCTTGGTCGTTCTCGGCCTTTCCGGCATCGTCATGGCGGCGTTGATCCTCACCGTGCGCGAGCCGCGGCGTCTCGGGCATGTTTCCGGCGAGTCTTCGCGGTCCTGGCCGCTGCATCAGGTTGTCGCGGGTTTCGTTGAACGGTGCGGCGTCTTGTTGCCGCTGTACGTCGCCATGGCGCTGATGTCCATCGGCGATTTCGGATTGCTGAGCTGGACCCCCACCCTGTTGTCGCGCCGCTTCGGCATGGATCCCGGCCATATCGGCGTGCAGATCGGCGCGGTTTCCATCGTGTCCGCCGTGCTGGGCGTTGCCGCCGGAGGCTGGCTCGCAGACCGCGCGGTGGTGCGCAACGGGATCCGCGGACGATTGGTCTTTACCACCGTCACCGCATTGTTTGCCGCGACGAGAGCGACCATCGGTTTCGCGAGGACTCCCGACACCATCTTGTTCTGTTTCGGTGCGTGGACTCTGTTGTCCACCGCGAACGGTGTCGCGGCCATCGTCGCGGTGCAGGACATCGTCACCACCGAAATGCGCGGCATCAGCGTCGCGCTCAACTCTTTCGGCAACATCCTGCTCGGCCTCGGCGCCGGCGCCACCCTGCCCGCGTTGTTGACCGACTACGTTTTCGCTGATCCCAAGGCCGTCGGTCTGTCGCTGACTGCGGTGGTGGCACCCGCGTGGCTGATCGCAGTGGTGCTGTACTGGAGAGCGATGCGTGCCGTGCCTCCACGCACCGCCGCAGCGCAGCCGGCATGAGCGAGACGTTCCACGACGCGATCGTGATCGGCGGCGGAATCGCCGGCGCATCGGTGGCGACGCAGTTGTCTTCGGAGCTGCGCGTGGCGGTGCTCGAGCGCGAAAGTCAGCCCGGCTACCACGCCACCGGACGCTCCGCTGCGATCTTCTCGGAGATCTACGGCAACGCCGCGATTCGCGCCCTGTCGCGCGCCAGCCGCCCCTTCTTCTTCGATCCGCCCGACGATTTCAGCGATGCGCCGCTCGTCGGAAAGCGCGGCTCGCTGTACGTCGCGCGCGCCGACCAAGTGGAACGATTGAACGCATTCGCGACCATTCTGGAAATCGCCGAAGCGACGATGCGTTTGTCGGCGCGCGAAGCGCGACTTTTTTCCCCGCTGCTGCGCGAGGATTATGTTTGCGCCGCGCTGCACGAACCTGCGGCATCGGACATGGATGTCCACGCACTGCTGCAGGGTTATCTGCGACGACTGCGTGCGCACGGCGGGCGGCTTTTCACCCGCGCCGAAGTGCTGGCTCTCGAATACGACGGCGGCAACTGGCGGGTGCACACCTCCGCCGGCGATTTCAGCGCACGGATCGTCGTCAATGCGGCGGGCGCGTGGGTAGACCGGATCGCGGCGATGGCCGGCGCCGCGCCGATCGGCATTCGTCCGCTGCGGCGCACCGCGGCGATGGTGGATGCGCCCGCCGGCGCGCAGATGGCGGAATGGCCTCTCACCATCGACATCGACGAGCAGTTCTATTTCAAACCCGACGCAGGACGCATCCTGCTGTCCGCCGCGGATGAAACTCCGTCGGAACCGTGCGATGCGAGCCCGGAAGATCTGGATGTGGCGGTCGCGGTGGACCGCGTGGAATCCGCGACGACTTTGAAAATAGAACACGTGCGGCAGAAATGGGCCGGCTTGCGCAGCTTCGTCGACGATCGCAGTCCCGTGGTGGGCTATGACCCGCGAACGCCGGGGTTTTTCTGGCTCGGCGCGCTGGGCGGTTACGGCATACAAACCGCGCCGGCGATGGGTCGGGTCGCCGCCGCTCTGGTGTTGAACAAACCGGTTCCGCAGGACGTTCTGGCGATGGGCCTGGATCCCTTGTCGATCGCGCCGGGCAGAAATCGCAATGGCGCTTCGGGACACAAGACCAGCGGCTGAAATCCCGTTGACCGCGGCGTTATTGGCGAAGCCGGCAGAACGTCCGCACCTGGCGCGACACACGCGCGGCTTCGCCGTCGCACCCGCCTTCGCTTGCTACAACACGCGGCGGCGGCGACCGCTGGCAGGCGAGAGATCGATCAGTAGCGCGATCACGATGCCGATGATGGGCACTAGGGTCCACTGTCCCGCGAACCAGTGCTGCACGGCGGTGTACCACAGCAGCGTGGTCGGCAGGAACACGAAGCCCAGCACCGGCCACAGCGGATTGGGGAAGATGCCGTTGAACCAGTAGGTGAACAGCCACAGCAGCACGATCACCACGCGCGGGATGCACAGCGCGAGCAACACCATCAGGCAGGGCATGTGTTTTCCTTTGCGATCGTCCTGATCGCGGCTCGACGAAACGAACGGCGCTCTTCAAAGTCTCGCTTCGAGTCAATATTACAAGCGGCCGTCCATGTCCGCACTTTTCAAAGGAAGCATCGCACCACAGACATTGATCTGATCACCTGAAAACCCGCACTGGAAGCCGCGCGGCTGCGCCCCCATGATGCACGAATGGCGACACGTCCCTCTCCTTCCGATCCTTTCAACGAAAAACCCGAAGGCGCGGTGACGCCGCACGCGACCGCGGCGCCGCGCAGCGAGGACGAAACGGCGACGTTGGCGGAAACTGCGCCGAATTCTGTGCCAGCGGGTTCGATGCCCACATCGGATTCGACGGGCGGCAGCGCTCCGGTGAAAGCAGAGCAACAACACGCCCCGCCGCGCGGCGGCACGCGCCGCGTGCTGGCGATGCTGTGGCCGTACATCAAGGGTTTTCCGGGACGCATGACGATCGCGGCGCTGCTGCTCGTGATCTCCAAGATCGCGACGGTGTGGGTGCCGGTCGCCTTCAAGGACATCGTCGATCATCTCGATCCCCGCATCGCCGCGTTGACCGTTCCGGTCGCGCTGATCGCGCTGTACGGTGTACTGCGCCTGATCGGTACGTTGTTCGGTCAGTTGCGCGACACGGTATTCGAGCGGGTCAGCCAGCGCGCGATGCGCGCATCGGGACTGGACGCATTCCGCCATTTGCATCAGCTCTCGCTGCGCTTCCATCTGGATCGTCACACCGGTGGCGTCGGCCGAGACATCTCGCGCGGCACGCGCGGTGTCTACAACCTGTTGGGCTGGGTGGTGTTCAATATCGTGCCCACCTTGTTCGAGATTCTGGTCGTGATCGCGCTCCTGCTGCGCCAATTCGATTGGCGTTACGCGGTAGTGACGCTGGTGACGATGGGCGTGTATATCGCCGCGACGATCTGGATCAGCGAATGGCGCACTGCCGGTGTGCGCGTGATGAACGAGGAGGAAAGCTTGTCGAACGCGCGCGCCGTCGACAGCCTGCTGAATTACGAGACGGTGAAGTATTTCGGCAACGAGGAATTCGAGGCGCGGCGTTACGACAACGCGCTGCGCCGCTACGAGGATGCCGCGGTGAAAACCGAGTCCTCGCTCGCGGTGCTGAACGGCGCGCAGGCGCTGGTGATCGCGCTGGGCTTGACGATCCTGATGGCGATGACAGCGAACGGTGTCGTTGCGCACAGGCTCTCGGTCGGCGACATCGTGATGGTCAACGGCTGGCTGCTGCAACTGGCGATCCCGCTGAACATGCTCGGTTTCACCTACCGCCAGATCAAGCAGGGCATCATCGACATGGAACGCATGTTCGCGCTGCTGGACGAACACGCCGAGGTGCAAGACACGCCGAATGCGAAACCGCTGCAACTTCGCGGCGCGAACGTACGTTTCGAAAATGTCTCCTTCGCCTACGATCCTCAGCGGCAGATCCTGTTCGATGTGGATTTCGAGATTCCTTCAGGCCGCACGGTCGCGGTGGTCGGCGCGACCGGCGCGGGCAAATCGACGCTGTCGCGCCTGCTGTTCCGTTTCTACGATGTCACCGGCGGACGCATCACGATCGACGGTCAGGACATCCGCGACGTCACGCAGGAGAGTCTGCGCGCGGCGATCGGGATCGTGCCGCAGGACACAGTGCTGTTCAACGACACGATCTACTACAACATCGCCTATGGCCAGCCGAATGCGACACGCGAAGAAGTGGAAGCCGCGGCGAAGGCCGCGCATATTCACGAGTTCGTGCTGTCGCTGCCCGATGGCTATCAGACGCAAGTCGGCGAGCGCGGCTTGAAACTTTCCGGTGGCGAGAAGCAGCGCGTAGCAATCGCGCGCGCATTGTTGAAGCGACCCGCTATTCTTGTGTTCGACGAAGCGACCTCCGCACTGGACACGCGTACGGAAAAAGTGATCCAGGCGGAGCTCTCGGAAATCGCTCGCGGGCGCACCACTCTGATCGTGGCACACCGGCTCTCGACGATAGTGACCGCCGACGAGATCCTGGTGCTGGACCACGGCCGCATCGTCGAACGCGGCGCGCATGCGCAATTGCTGGCGCGCGAAGGCCGCTACGCGGCGTTATGGGCCATGCAGGCCAAGGCGCCGCGGGCCGAAACGGCCGAAGCGTAAGGCCGGGCGGCCTTCACGTTCGTTTACAAACAGATCGCTTGGAGGCGGCACAAAGCGTGCATGAACGGACAGCGTCAAACGCGAGGACCGCGAGATGTCAGCCCAACCCGCCACCCTGGAGATGCCCGCAATGAACAGGCTCCGGATCGCACTGTCCGAACTCGAGACGGGCGATGCCGAACTGTTCCGCGCCTGCCTGCAGCGGCTGGACGAGCGCCTGTCGCACCATTGGGAATGGGCCGAACTCGCGCGCGCCGATCTGGTGATCGTGGACATGGACAGCCTGTTCGGACACATGGCCTGGCTGAAGGCGCACGGCGCCGGCAAGCAGGTGATCACCTATGCGCGAACCGGCACGGTCAACGGCTCCGATCTGGTGTTGGGCAAACCGCTGGACGATGATGCCTTCGCGGCGGTGCTGGAACAGGCCGCACGTCGCATCGATTCCAGCGAAGATGCGCGCCGCACGCACGCGCGCGCGCCGGAACCGGTCGCGCACGAGCCGGTGCCGCAGAGTCCGCGCCATTCCAATTCCGCGGAATTTCCCGTCGTGCCGCCGGCCGAATCCGCCAGCGTGATGGATCTCGCCGCCGCAGGCGACGTGCCTGCTTCGAACGAAACACCTGCGGCACCGGCCCAAGAGACCGCTGTCGTTGAACCCGAACCGCACAACATCGCCGAGATGTTGGCGTGGCAGAAGATCGACGAGCCGGTATGCGTGCGGAGCGCCGATCTGGTGATCGATCCCGAACGCGACGCCTACTACAGCGCGGAAGCGGCATTGAAGCCGCTGAAGTCCGTGCTGGAAAAAGATCCCGATGCATTGCAACGGCTGGATGCGCGCGCACTTTCCGAAGCGCAGACCCGCAAGGCGCATCCGCTGGCGCGTCTGCGCTGGTTCGCCGGACTGGTCGCCTCGCCGGGCGCGCTGGCGCGTGGGCTGGGCGCGGACGAGAAATACAAGCTCGCGCGCTGGCCGCAGACCGAACGCGAATTCCCGCGCCATTTCCGCATCGCCACCGCGATGATGAAGCAAGCCGCCACGCCCGCGGAGATCGCGCAGGCCAGCGGCGTGCCGGTGGCGGAAGTGAACGACTACATCAATGCCAGCTGCGCCGCGGGTTGGCTCGCGATCGAACGCGATGAACCCGCTTTCGCCGAACCCGAACCGGCTGCGCGCGGGAACGTGCTGTCGCGTTTCCGCAAACCGTTCTCGAAGTAAAGCGACTCAGGTTTCGCTGAGGTTGCAGCTCCGGTCGGACAGCCCGGTGCTGAGATAACGCTCGCCGGCGAGCACGCGATCGATCGCGGTCCGGATCTCGGACGGTTCCCCCTTCAGCAGATAACCCTGCGCGCCGGCGGCCAGCGCGCGCTCGACGTAGCTCGTCTCGTTGTGGCCGGACAAGATCAGGCAGCGCGTCTGCGGATGGCGTTCGCGCAGCGCGGCGACCAGTTCGATGCCGCCCATCATCGGCAGCGACATGTCGATCATCGCCACATCCGCCTGCACGGTTTCGAGTTCGCGCAACGCGGTCTCGGCACTCTCGGCGGTGCCGCACACGGAAAGTCCCGGCAGATCGTCGATCCACTCGCGCAACAGGTCGCGCATGCGCGGGTGATCTTCGACGATATAGACGCTGTTGCTCACCGATGTCCCCGGCACAGTGCGCGCTACCCGTGGGCCGTGGAGTATGCACCAGCGGACGCGCGGGTTGAAGCCCCGCCGCACGGCGTCGCTCAGGCGACCTGATCCCCTTCCCAGTCGGGATTGTTGCCGCTCGGTCTGCTCCGATCGGGATCGTTCCAATCCGGTTGTTCGCCCATCGGGCCATAGCCGCTATCCGACGGCAGATCTTCCGCAGGCGGCCCGGCAGCGTGCGCCTCGCCGTTGCCGTTGGCCTGCGCGACAGTGTCGAGCGGCACGCGCAGGATGACGGTGGTGCCGAAGCCCGGCGCCGATTCGATTTCCAAGCTGCCGCCGACCAGCGCCAGACGTTCGTTCGCGCTGGTGAGGCCGAAGCCGCCGCCGCCGGGCTTGGGCTCGTGGCGCAGTTTCTGGGGATCGAAACCGACGCCCTCGTCCACCACGCAGATTTCCATGTGCCGGTCGGTGCGGCGCAGCTCGATGCGCGCGTTGCTGGTGTTGGCGTATTTCACCACGTTGAACAGCAGTTCGCGCACGACCTGATAGATCAGCACGCGCTTGGCGTCGTCGCGCAATTGCAGCTCGCGCTCGCCGGCCAGGATCACGTCCAACCCATGCATCTTGCGCATCTGCGAGACCAGCCACTCCAGCGCCTCGGTCAATCCCTCGCTCTTCAGGATCGGCGGCGCCAGATCGACGGTGAGACGGCGCGCGGTATCCACGCCTTCGCCGCTCCAGTTTTCCGCGACCTCGAGATGGCGGATCGCCGAATCGAACTTGCCCTGTCCGATCGCCGAACGCGCGGCGGACAACTTCATCTGGATGCTGTGCAGTTGCTGCTGCAGGTCATCGTGCAGCACTTGGCTGATGCGGCGGCGTTCCTGATGCTCGGCCATCGTCAGCATCGAAGCCATGCGCCGCACCCGCTGCTCGCTCTGTTCCAGATCGGCGGTGCGTTCGACTACGCGCCGCTCGAGGAACGAATTCAACTCCACCAGCTTCTGCTCGTGGCGGCGGTTCTCGATCAGGTCCGCGGCCTGGCGCGCGAGAAGATCCAGCAACGCCAGCCGACGTTCGGCCGGCACATGCCGCTGGCGCCAGTGCGTCGAAAGCATGCCGACCAGCTTGCCGTTGCGCGCTACCAGCGGGGTGCTCTGCACGGCATTGATGCCCTCGCTCTCGAACAGCGCCAGTCCTTCGTCGCCCACCGCTTCGCTCTGGCGGACGTCGCCGATCACGACGCGCTGGTTGCCGCGGAACGCTGCCGCGGCAGGAAGTTTCGCTTCGGCGCTCACCCACTCCAGCGCCTTCTCGGCTTCGGCCGACAATCCGATCTGCGCGCGCAGATTCAATTCGCCGCGTTCGGAATCGAGGATGTGCACCACCGCGCAATCCGCGCGCATCAATGCCGCGGCGGTCTCGACTATGCGGAGGAACAAGGCCGCCGCCGTGGGTTCCTGCACCAGCTCCGCGCCGACCGTGGTCAACAATTGGGTGTCGGCCAGTTCCTCGGCCAATTGCGCCTCGCTGCGGCGCATCGCATCCGCCGCGCGCACCCGCTCGACCGCCGCCCAAGCGCGCTCGGCCACTTCACGCACCAGTTGACGATCCGCTTCCGGCCACGCGCGCGGCTGCGGATGCATCAGATACATGTAAGCCGCACGCGCGCCCATGTTGTAGACGGCGACTCCGGCGCCGGAGCTCAACCCCAGCTCGCGCCCGGATTCGCTGCCGGCCTTGCGCAGGTCGGCTTCGTAATCCTCGATGAAGATGTTCTCGCCGGCCAGCAGCAGCGGCGCGTAACCGGAATCGATGCCCGGCATGCTGAAACGGCGCCCGCTGATGTCGGGCATGCGGCCGTCGCAGTATTCGCCGCCCGCGATCAGCGTTTCGCCGTCGGGCTCGATCTCCACGAAGCCGGCCGCCGCCATGCCCAGTTCCCGGGCCAGCGCTTCGGAAGCCACGTTTCGGATCGCGCTCGCGTCATCCAGCAGGCGCAGGCGATCGGAAAGATCCAGCAGGAAGCGCTGACGATGCTCGACTTCCTTCTGCTGCGTGACGTCGCGCGTGGTGCCCGCCACCGCCTCCACTTCGCCGTCCGGACCCAGAACCGGCACGAAGATGTAGTCGTAAATGCGCCTGCCGAAAGTACCTGTGAACGGCACCTCGCCGCGCAGCGGGCGCTTGCTGGCGATCACGTGATCCAGCTCGCGATCGTGCATCGCCGCGTGCCAGCCGGGATAGCCGAGTTCCAGACAATTCTTGCCCAGCGCTTCCTCGCGGCTCTTGCCCCACATCTGCAACAGGGTTTCGTTGGCGTAGATGAAGCGGTGATCCAGATCGAAGATGTAAGCCAGATCAAGCGTGTTGGAGAGGATGGCTTCGTAAAGACGCCGCTGGCTTTCGGTGCGCGCGTGCGCCTGCGCGATCTGCTCCTCGGCCTGCTTGCGCTCGGTGATGTCCACCAGCATGTTGATGCCGCCGATCACATTGCCGTTGGCGTCGTGCAGCGGCGTCGGGAACGGCATGAAGCAGCGGCGCGTGCCGTCCGGACGCTCGGCGATCGCTTCCACGCCGCGAATCGCACGGTTTTCCCTCACCGCGACCGCCATCGGGCACTGGTCGTGCGGCATCGGCGTGCCGTCGGGGTGATAAAGCTTCCAGCTCACGCACCATTCGTCCTTGCCCAGTTCGGGTTCTTGCCCGGCGAACTCCACCGTCGCGGGATTGAAATAGGTCAGCTTGCCCTGCGCATCGGTGGTGTAGACCGCCGAAGGCATCGCGTCGAGGATCTGCCGCAGGTGCGCTTCCGAAGCCGCGACGTCGCGATACGCCTGCACGTTGTCCAGCGCAGTGGCGGCCTGCGCGGCGATGCCCGAAACCAGCCGCTCGGCACGCGCGTCGAAGCGGTTCGCTTCCGAGTGCGCGAAGAACAATCCGCCGTGCACGGTGCCGTTACGCGAAACCACCGGCACCGCGAGGTAACTGACCACCGGCAGATGGCCTTCCGGCAGTCCGTGATACGGCGCTTCCTTGCCGAAATCCGGGTGCTCGCGCACGTCGCCGCAGCGGACCACGCCGGTACCGCCGAAGGTCGGCTGGAACAGCGGCGTGTTGCGCGGCATCGGCATCTGCTCGAAATCCGCCTTGTTCGCGCCCGACAAGGTGTAGAGCATGTAGGACTCGCCCTTCTCGTCGGTGACGTTGTAGAAGAACGAACCGTATTCCGCGCCGATCAGGTGCGTGGCGAGGTCGGTCATCTTCTGCACCAGCTCGTCGAATTCCAGTCCGCTGGAGAGCAGGCGCGAAGTTTCGACCAGGATCTCCGCTTCATTGCGCGCGGCGGTCTCGCGCTGCAACGACGCCAGCAGTTCGGCTTCCGCGCGCTTGCCTTCGCTGATGTCGATCGAAACGGCGGCGAGCGAACGCGGCCGGCCGCGCGCGTCGCATACGGCGGACACGCTGTTGTGCACCCAGACGATCGAACCGTCCTTGCGCACGTAGCGCTTCTCGATTTCGAATGGCGTTCCTTCCTGCGTGCAGCGCTCGAACAGTTGCAGGTTGCGCTGCAAGTCGTCCGGATGCGTGACGTCCTGCATCCGCATGTTCAACAGTTCTTCGCGCGAGTAGCCGACCATGCGGCAATACTGGTCGTTGACGGTGCGGAAGCGGCCTTCGACGTCCGTTTCGGCGATGCCGCTCACCACCTGGTCGACGAGGCTGCGGTAACGCGCTTCGGATTCGCGCAGCCGTTCTTCCGCGCGGGTGCGCATGATGCGCGGCAGCACGCGTGCGGCGACTTCGCGCAGCAGATCGACTTCGGCTTCGCTCCAGTCGCGCGGCCGGTCGTCGCAGAAAGCCAGCAGGCCGTGCAGCACGCCGTTCTGCCACGGCACGGCGACGAAGGAAGCGACTTCGTAGCGCGCGTAGGCCGCGCCATCGGTGCGCGGATCGGCGAAGGCGTCGCGCACCACCACCGTTTCGCCGCGCCGCACCTGCTCGTTGAACGCGGAACCGACGAAATCCGAAAGCGCAGCGCGGCGCGGCAGCTCGGGGATTTCGCCCGTGTACCAGACCTGATCGACCCACACCGCATCTTGCGGTTCGTCCACGCCGATCAGGCAGCAGCAATGCAGGTCCAGATGCGCGCCGATCCGCTGCGACATCGCCTGCATGATCGCGGCTTCGCTGTCGCAACCGCCGATCGCCTCGTTTATTTCCGCGAGCAGCGCGAGCTGCTCCTCGCGCCGTTTGCGTTCGGTGATGTCCGTGGCCGTGCCGAACCATTCGACGATTTCGCCGCGTGAATCCAGGATCGGCGCCGCGCGCGAATAGGTCCAGCCTTCGAAACCGTCCGCGCGCAACACCCGGTGTTCCAGTTCGAACATGCGGCGGTCGAGGATGGCCGCCTGGATCTCCTCGCGCACACGCGGCCGTTCGTCGGCGGGAATGTAACCCTCCATCCAGTCTGGATTGGCCGTCTCGTTGTCGGCGATGAAGTCGCGCCCGAGCAGTTGCCGCATTTCGCGCCAGTCGGCGCTCATGTTGTAGACCACGTCGGAACTGGCATCGAGCAGCGCGCTGAAGCGCCGACTGATCTCCTGTTCGGCGTGCTTGGCGCGCTTGCGCTCGGTGATGTCGCGCGCGATCTTGGAGGCGCCGATCACCCTGCCCTGCGCATCGAGGATCGGCGCGATCGTCAGCGCAACGTCGATCAGCTCGCCGTCCTTGCGCCGCCGCACGGTTTCGAACGTGTCCACGGTTTCGCCGCGGCGCAGGCGTTCGAGAATGCGCGGCTCCTCGTCCAGCCGGTCGTGCGGAATCAGCATCGTGATCGACTGGCCAATGGCTTCGGCCGCGCTGTAGCCGAACACCTGCTCGGCGCCGTTGTTCCAGGTCTGGATGATGCCGTTGAGATCCTTGCTGACGATCGCGTCGTGCGTGGACCGGATGATCGCCGCGAGCCACACGGAATCGCGCGAGAGATTTTCGGCGGCGCGGCGCGCGTCGCGTTCGCGCGCCAGCGCGGCTTCGCTTTCCTGTTCGGCGCGATGGCGCGCGCTGATGTCGCGCGAAATCACCACCAGCCGTTCGGGCCTGCCATCGGCGCCGAAGATCGGACCGATGGACGATTCCCACCACCGCGGTTCTCCCTTCGCGGTGGGGCTGTACATTTCGAAGAGATGCGCACGGCCGGCGGTGGCTTCGGCGATGGCCGCATCTACCACCGCGCGGCACTCCGGCGCCAGCAGGTCGGCCCAGTAGCGGCCCTCGACCGGCGCACCGGGATCGAGTTCCAGCAGTCCGCGCCCCGGCGTGTTCATGCTGAGTATGCGGCCTTGCAGATCCAGCACCTTGATGCAATCCGGGCTGTTTTCCAGGAGCGCGCGATTGAAACCGAGGCTCTCACGCAGCTCGCACGTCACGCGCGCGCGTTGCAGATGTGGCGCCACCTGCTGTGCGCACAGATCCAGCATGCGCAGGTCGCGCGCGGTGGGCTGGAACGGACGGTCGAAATACAGCGTGAACATCGCCGCGACTTCGCCGTTCTCGTCCAGCACCGGCGTGGACACCGCCGCGCGCAGATGCAGCGCGGCCGCTTCGCGCGCGAACGCGGCGAAGCCCGGCGCGAAATCGAAATTCACCACCAGCACCCGGCGGCGTTCGCGCAGCGCGGCGGCGCAGGTGGTGATGCCTTCGCGGTCGATGTAGCGGAAAGGATCGAGATACTCTTCCGGCAATCCGGTGACGGCCACCAGTTGCAGACCGGCGCCGGCCCGCAACTGTGCGGTGGCGCAAGGCGCGCGCATCAGATCGGCCGCGGCCTGCATCGTTTCGCGCATCAGCGAAACGTCGTCGTGCAATTCCAGCAAACGCCGGCCGAGCGCGTGCAGCCGCTCGAGTTGCGGGACTTGCGCATCGTCGAATTCGTTTTCCGGCGGACGCCAACTCGTTTCCGCAGATTGGCGCGTGTAGGCGGGACCTGCGATCGCGCCGGAAAGCGGCGACACTCCGCCGCTGCGCGGGTCGGAACCGACCGGCGCGTCAGTTGCGTAATCCCCGCGCCACTGCGGCCAACCGCGGCGCCGTTCCTGACCCGGCATGGAGAAATCCTTCCAAGTGCGCGCAGTATGACGCGAACGCTTCAACGCGCCAATACCCGCGCAGACAACGAGTTTTTAATGGCTGGCGGCGGATGCCGGTACCGTACTCGCCGGTGCGGACGTCGCGCTCGACGGCGGCATCTGCATGCCCTGCATCTCGTGCTCGTGTTCCTCGGCCGCGTTGGCCGTGAGCTGACGGAATTCCGCCGCACTCATCTTCGGCTGTTGTTGCAGGTAAGCCACCATCGCCCAGATCTTCTGGTCGTCATGCGTGGGCCCCCATGCCGGCATGCCGGTCATCTTGATGCCGTGCTTGACGATCCAGAACGCTTCCGCGGGATCGGGCGCGAAACGGGTGAGATTGGGCGGACGCGGATTCAGGCCGTGGCGGATTTCCGAATCGTCCATGCCGGGCGCGAGGTGGCAGCCGCTGCAGTTCTCCATGTAATGCACCGCGCCTTCCTTCACCAGCGCGGGATTGTTGAGATCGGGCACGCTGACGCCGTGCGCGCGCTGCGCGATGGAATGTTCGCGAGTCGCGCTCATCACGTAGTGAGTGAACGAGGAATCGGGCGTATCCGCCGCGACGTTGTAGATGCCGCTCCAGATGAAGATCGCGCCGGCGATGACGAAGATGATGATCCAGAGGATGAAAGCGCCGATGAATCTCATGTCTGTCTCCGGGCAGCCGATCGCAATCCGAATGCTAGCACTCGCCGCCCGCAAGTTCCGCTCCGAGCGACCACCGCGCAAGATGCCATCACCGCAGTGCCGGTTCAGTCAAAACCACACGCGAACGCCCGCCACGAATTGCACCTGGTCGGGATGTTCGCCTCGCGCACGTACGACATCCGCGCTGCGCCCGTAACGTTGTTGCCAAACCACGCCGAGATACGGCGCGAACTGCCGCGTGATTTCGTAGCGCAGGCGCAAACCCAACCCCGCATCGGATAACCCTGAGCCGGTGCCACGCTGCGGATCGTCCCTGCCGTAGAGATTCATCTCGAACTTCGGCTGCAGGATCAGGTGCTGCGTCAGCAACGCTTCGTATTCCAGTTGCAGACGCGCGGCGCTGCGGCCGTTCTCGCCCAGATAAATCGTGGCTTCGGTTTCGATTCGCCACGGTGCAAGGCCCTGCACGCCGAATGCGATCCAGGTTCGATCCGGTCCGTTGCCGGAATCATGTCGCAGACCCAACTGCGTATCCCAGAACGGTACGACGGCGTGATCCCACAGCGCTTCCGTCCGCAACGAGTCGCCGGAATGCCCTTCGAACTTCAGCCACAGCTTGTCGAAGTCCTTGCCGTACCACGCTTCGCCATCGACGAACGCGGCGTCGCCTCCGCGATCGGCATGCACGTATTCCAGTTGATCGAGCAGCAACATGCCGCGCGCGCTGTCGTCCAGCATCTCCATGCCAGGCATCGAGCCGTAACGGTAACCGTCGGAGTAATCCGCACTGCGCGTTGGCGCAGCGGATTGCGGCGGAGCCGGCATGTCCATGCCGGGCATCGCATCCTGCGCATGCACCGGCAGCGCGAGCGCGCAGCCGAACGCAAGCAGCCAGCGCGTACTCACGCCACCACCACTTCCCGGAACATGCCTGCTTCCATGTGGTAGAGCAGATGGCAGTGCCAGGCCCAGCGGCCCGGGTTGTCGGCGCTGACGCGATAAGTAATGCGCTGCGCCGGTTGCACGTTGACGGTGTGTTTGCGCGCGATCACTTCACCGTCTTCGTTTTCCAGATCGCTGAACATGCCGTGCAGGTGGATCGGGTGATTCATCATCGTGTCGTTGACCAGCACGATGCGCAGACGCTCGCCGTATCTGAAATGCACCGGTTTGGCGTCGGAAAATTTCACGCCGTCGAACGACCAGACGAAACGCTGCATGTTGCCGGTCAGGTGCAATTCGATTTCGCGCTGCGGCTCGCGCGTGTCGCCCGGCGCTTCGATCGAATGCAGATCGGCATACGTCAGCACGCGCCGGCCGTTATCTCGCAGTCCCGCGCCGGGATCGTCCAGATTGGTGCGCGGTATGTCCACGCGCATGTCCACGCCGGGATTGCCGAACTCGCTGCGCGCATGCTGCGCACGCGGCATTTCCATGTCGGCCATGTCGCGGTGATCCATGCCTTGCATGTTCGTGCCGTGCTCTTCCCCCATCGCGCCCATCATGTCGATCATGGAGAGCGTCGGCACCGGCTCGAGCGGCGGCACTTCGGCCTGCATGCCGGCGCGCGGCGCCAGCGTGCCGCGCGCGTAGCCGCTGCGATCGATCGACTGCGCCAAGATCGTGTAGGCGCGATCATCCGGCCGCACGATCACGTCGTACGTTTCCGCGACCGCGATGCGGAACTCGTCCACTTCCACCGGGTGCACGTCCTGCCCGTCGGCCGAGATCACCGTCATCTTCAAGCCCGGAATACGCACATCGAAATAGCTGTTGGCCGAGCCATTAATGAAACGCAGCCGCACGCGCTTGCCCGGTTCGAACAGGGCCGTCCAGTTGCCGGCGGGCGGCGTGCCATTCATCAGATAGGTGTAGGCGAAGCCGCCGACATCGATCAGATCGCGCGGATTCATGCGCATGCGGCTCCACATCGAAGGCAGGCGCAGCGACTCGGCAAACGTCGGTTCGTTGCGATTGAAATAATCGCTCTGCTTCTTCAGCAACGAAAAAATCCGCGCCGGATCGAGATCGGTCCAGTCGTTGAGCATCACCACGTAGTCGCGGTCGCTCGGGTTGCGCTCGCCGTTCGCCGGCTCGATCACCAGCGGTCCGAACGGGCCGTTCTGTTCCTGGAAATGCGAGTGCGAGTGATACCAATAGGTGCCGCTCTGCTTCACCGGAAAGCGATACACGAAACTCTCGCCCGGCGCGATGCCGGGAAAGCTGATGCCCGGCACGCCGTCCATGTTTGCAGGCACGAGGATGCCGTGCCAGTGGATCGAGGTCTGCACCGGCAGGCGATTGGTGACGCGCAACGTGACGGTAGTGCCTTCGCGCCAGCGCAGAATGGGGCCCGGGAACAAACCGTTGATGGTGTGCGCGATGGTGGGGTGACCCGTGAAATTCGCCGGAGTCGCACCGATCTCCAGATCGAACTCGCTACCCGAAAGCACCATTTGCGCGAGTGGACTCTCCGGCGCGCAGTCTGCGCGACGCAAGCCGAGCGCGAAAGCGCCGCCGCCGAACGCCAGCGCCTGCACGAAACGTCGGCGGTTGATGTTCGCTGCGCCCATCGGTTTCCTTCTCGTCGATTCGCGTGGCGTATTCTGAAGGAGAATGTCCGGTCCGCCGCATCGATCTTCCAGATGAATTACCGCCACGCCTTCCATGCGGGAAATTTCGCCGATGTGTTCAAGCACGCCGTGCTGCTGGCGCTGTTGGACGCAATGACGGCGAAGAACAAGCCCCTTTGTTATCTGGAAACGCACGCGGGCGCAGGCGGTTATGCGCTGGAAGAAGAACGCGCGAACAAGACCGGCGAGTGGCGCGACGGCATCGGCCGGCTGTTCGCGGTGCCGCATGTGCCGGAACCGTTGCGGCGCTACGTGGATGCGGTTCGCTCCTGCAATCCGGATGGCGCCCTGCGCGTTTATCCGGGTTCTCCTCTGCTGGCCGCACACGCGCTACGTGCAAATGATCGGCTGGTGCTGTGCGAACTGCAGGAGGACGAAGCGAAAGCGTTGCGCGCGCTGTTCCGCAGCGATGCGCGCGTGCACGTCCACCAGCGCGACGGCTACGCGGCATTGAAAGCGCTGCTGCCGCCGGCCGAACGGCGCGGGGTGGTGCTGATCGATCCGCCGTTCGAACAGCAGGCGCAGGAATTCCGCGTGATCGAAACCGCGCTGGCGGAGGCGCACACGCGCTGGCCGACGGGCGTCTACGCGGTGTGGTATCCGATCAAGCAGCGTGCCGCGATCAGGCCATTCGAACGTTGGCTGTCGGCACGCCGGCTCCATGAAAGCATGTTCAATAACGTGCTGGTCGCAGAACTGCTGGTGCGCGCCGACGATTCGCCGCTGCGCTTAAACGGTTGTGGGATGGCGATCGTCAATGCGCCGTGGCGGTTCGATGCGGTGCTGGCTGCATTATTGACGGCCTTGGAGCCGGCGCTGGCGCAAGGCAAAGGCACATTGCGCCGATTGCAGAAACTGTAGGGCGGGCTTCGCCCGCCTTTCATTTATGCGGCGGACGCAGTCCGCCCTACGTCGGATCGACTGCAACCGCCGGCTGCTTCTTGGCCATCCACAGCACGCCCAGATAATAGGAGACGTAGTAGCCGACCAGAAGACCGAACAGGCCCAGCGTCAGAGGACTGTTCGGATAGGGCATCGGCTGCGCGCCCGGTGCCGCCTGCGCAGCCTGCATCGCGGGCCACAGCACGGTGAAACGATAGGCCAGCCGCGCCAGCAGCAGCACGCTGATGGCGATGCCGAACCAACTGTGCGGGATGTAGTGCAGGCCATCGGCGTGACGCTCGAAGCGCGTCAGTTTCAGACCCCACCAGCCCAGCAACAGACCGACGACAATGCCGCCGACGTCAGCGGCCAGCATCATCGGATTCAGCGTCGCGCCGATCAGCAGCAGCGCACCGACCACGCACAGGATCACCACGCGCGTGATCATGCGTTTCGGCTGCACCGGCTGGCGACCGAAGCTGCGGCGGAAACGGCGGTAGTACAGCAGGGCGATCAAGCCGATGGCGATCGCGGTGGAAAGTGCATGCGGGGACAAGGTCATCGCTCGATCCTGCGATCAGGGAGATCGCGTTCACCAAAAATCATTGTAACCGCGCTTCACCCTTCTTCACGCAGGCCGCGGTATAACCAGCGGCAATCCGCAGGAGATGCGTCATGCGTAATCCCATCCCGATTTGTCTTGCCGCCGCGCTCACCATGTTGCTGGCCGCCTGTGCGCCGGCGCCGATCTACAAAGCCGATGCTTCCACCGTGACGGCAGCGCCCTCGGCAGTCGCCGCTGCGCCGGAGCGATACACCGGGCGCGAAGTGATTTGGGGCGGCCGCATCGTCGGCGTGCACAACTTCCCCGATCACAGCGAAATCGAATTGTTGGGTTATCCGCTGGATTCGTCGCAACGTCCGCGGCTCGACCAGACAGCGGGCGGACGTTTCATCGCGCTGATGCCGGGCTACGTCGAAAGCATGGATTATCCGGACGGCGCGCCGATGACGTTGCGAGGACGCATCGAAGGCACGCGCACCGGCAAGGTCGGCGAAG
>DATFCO010000051.1:0-6723 GCA_035253005.1 Rhodanobacteraceae bacterium | reverse complement strand
GCGCGCACCAGGATCGCGAAGGCGTTGGGCCGCTTGCCTTCGCGACGCTGCGTCCACAACGTAGGCCACGATGGCGATGCGCTTTCGTCCACGTGCGCGGTCAGCATGTCGTCCGCGCTGATGTCGACCGCGATGATGCGGCGCAGGCCCTCGTCGCTCAGCACGTCCGTCGGGAGATTGTTGATCACCGCGCCGTCGACGTACACGTGGCCCTCGTGCAGCAGCGGCGGCAGGATGCCCGGCACCGCGCTGGAGGCGCGCAGCCAGCGCCACAGCAGACCATTGCGATGCACTGCCGCGCAGCCGCTGGTGAGATCGGCGGAAAGACAGGCGAAATCGACCGGCAGATCCTCGATGTCGATCTCTCCGAACGCTTCACGCAGCAGCATCGTGGTGCGGCCGCCACGCGTCAGCGCGATCAGCGGCAGTGTCCAGTCGGAGAGCGGTTTGCCATCGACCAGCGCGCGCTGGTAAGCCTCGCGCATTTTCTGATCGTCCCACTCGTAGGCGACGCCCGCACCGATGATCGCTCCGATGCTGGTACCGATCACGCTGTCGATCACGATCCCCGCTTCTCGCAGCGCGCGGATCACGCCGATCTGCGCGAAACCGCGTGCACCGCCGCCGGATAGTACCAAGCCGGTGCCGTTGCCGCTCAACAGGCGTGCCAGTCGCGCGACATCACTATTGTTGCGCACGTGATGATGACGCAGCTCGCCGTCTTTCAGCGCGGTACGCCAGGCGCGCGCAGCGCCGTAGATGAATTTCCCTCGCGGTTGCAGCAGGATCAGATGGCGCGGGCGCTGCCGTGCACGTTGCGAGTCGCTTTCCGCATCGGCCCACGCCGCGGGTGTGGATTCCGCATCGACCACGAACAGCAACGCATCGGCCTGACGCTGGCACAACTGCCGCCAGCCCGCGTCGCCGTCATCCAGATACAACACGAAACGCACTTCGCTCTCGCGCTGTGCGAACCATTCGGTGCTGCGTCCGCAACCCAATTCGCAATCGATCAGCAGACAATCGCCATGCGCAAGCAGGTGCTTGCGCAGGTTCTCGGCGAATCCGCGCGCGTCGATGCCGCGATCGAAGGGCAGGATCGCGAAGGTGCGCGGTGCCTCGACTGCTTCGCCCTTGCCGCGCTGATGCAGGCGTTGCAGCAGACGGCCCGCGGCCACGCGAGCGGCGCCCAGCATCGCTTCGGGATGCTTGCGCACCAGTTCCTCGAATCCCGCGCGCGACAGGCGCAGCAATTCCGAATCGCGCAATGCGCGCACCGACGCCGCGCGCGGCTGGCCGGTGATCAGGCCGAGTTCGCCGACGGTCGCGCCGCGCGGAATCACGCCGAGCAGACGCGCATCGCCCCCCGATTGCGGCACGCCGAACGCGCCGAGACTGCCGGTGCGCACCACGTACATCGAATCCGACGCATCGCCAATCTCGAACAGCGTAGCGCCGCCCGGCAACGAGAACCACGCCATCTGCGCGGCGAGCGCATCCAGTTCGTGGCCGCGCAGATGCTTGAACACCTCGCTGCGCCGGAGCAGCGCGTGCAGGTCGCCGGTACGCGAAGTGTCCATCGGTAATCATCGTAGCCCAGTGAGGCCGCGCCACGCTTGATTTCCGCTGTTTGCGGCGCCACGCTGAAGGGTCATGGACATGCAAGCCGCCAACCCTCTGCTGGCCGAAACCGAGCTTCCGCCGTTTTCGGCGATCCGCCCCGAGCACGTGCTGCCGGCGATCGAAACGGCTCTGGCCGATTACCGTGCGCGCGTCGATGCAGTGACCGCGCCCGGCGCGCCCGGCGATTTCGAGTCGGTGATGCTGGAACTGGAGCGTCTGGAACAGCGCTTGAATCGCGCTTGGGCGCCGGTGTCTCACCTGCATTCGGTGGCCGACACGCCGGAGTTGCGCCAAGCGTATTCCGAAGCACTGGAAAAAATCACCGAGTTCACTTCCGAATTGGGCCAGAACCGTGCCTTGTATGCGGCAGTCGATGCGCTGGCCAAGCGCCAAGACTTCGCGACGTGGCCGCGGCCGCGCCGTGCCGCGGTCGAGCACGCGCTGCGCGATTTCAAGTTGTCGGGCGTCGCACTGGAAGAGCCCGCCCGTACGCGCTTCCGCGAAATCGCCAACGAGCTTTCGCAACTCTCGACGGGATTCGCCAATGCGGTGCTGGACGCGACCGATGCCTGGCACGAACACGTCACCGACGAGCGCGATCTCGCCGGCATCCCGGAATCCGGCCGCGCGATCCTGCGCGAGTACGCGCGCGAGCGCGAGCTGGAAGGTTTTCTGGTTACGCTGAAACAGCCCAGCGTGCAGGCGGTGCTCACCTACGCCGACAACCGCGAATTGCGCGAGCGCGTGTACTGGGCCTATCAGACGCGCGCATCCGGTCAAGGTCCGGATGCCGGCAAGTTCGACAATTCGCAGCGCATCGAAAAGCTTCTCGCCTTGCGCCACGAAGCCGCGCATTTGCTCGGTTTCGCCAATGCCGCGCAGGCTTCGCTCGCGACCAAGATGGCGCGTTCCGCGGACGAGGTGCTGGAATTCCTGCGCGATCTCGCCGCGCGCGCCAAACCTGTCGCGCAGCGCGAACTGGACGAACTCCGCGTCTTCGCGCGCGACCGCTTGAACATCGAAACGCTGGAGGCGTGGGATGTTTCGTACGCAGCGGAAAAATTGCGTCTGGAACGCTATGCGCTGGACGAGGAAGAACTGAAACCGTATTTCCCCGCGCCAGCGGTGATCGATGGCCTGTTCGCGCTGGCGCAAAAGCTTTATGGAATCCGCTTGCAACCGCGCGGAGGCGTGGACGTGTGGCATCCGGATGTGCGCTATTTCGACGTGCTGGATGCGCAAGGCGACACGATCGCCGGCTGCTATCTCGACCTGTACGCGCGTTCGGGCAAACGCGGCGGCGCGTGGATGGATGTGTGCCGCGCGCGTTTCCGCGACGGCGCGCGCGTCGAATTGCCGGTCGCGTTTCTCACCTGCAATTTCGCGCCGCCCACGCCCGATATGCCGTCGTTGCTCACACACGACGACTTGCTGACGCTCTTCCACGAATTCGGTCACGGCCTGCACCACATGCTGACCGAGATCGACATTCCTTCGATCGGCGGCATCGACGGCGTGGAATGGGACGCGGTGGAATTGCCCAGCCAGTTCATGGAGAACTTCGGCTGGAACCGCGAAGCGCTGGACGGTTTTGCGCGGCACTGGCAAACCGGCGAACGTCTGCCGGATGCCTTGTACGAACGCATGCTGGCGGCGCGGCATTTCCATGCCGGTTTGTTTCTAGTGCGGCAACTGGAATTTGCGCTGTTCGATTTCCTGCTGCACCGCGACTACGACCCGCGGCGCGGCGCGCGCGTGATAGAAACGCTGGAAGCCGTGCGCGAGCAAGTCGCCGTGCTGCATCCACCGGCATGGCAGCGTTTCCCGCACGCGTTCACGCACATTTTCTCCGGTGGCTACGCGGCGGGTTACTACAGTTATCTGTGGGCGGAGTTGCTCTCGGCAGATGCGTTCGGTGCGTTCGAGGAGCTCAGTGAAAGCCGCGCCAGCGCAATCGATCCGCAACTCGGCGCGCGTTTCCGTTCGGAAGTGCTGAGCGTCGGCGCCAGTCGTCCGGCGCTGGAAAGTTTCGTGGCTTTCCGCGGCCGTGCGCCGCAGCCGGAGGCGCTGTTGAAGAGCTACGGCTTGATGTAGGAGCGAGCGTGCGCGCGACTGTTCCACCGCAAGCAACCATCCATGGTACGCGTGCCGCTCGGCGTCCATGCCTCGCCCTCAGCATTGCACGCGATGCCTTTGTGGCATCGCGTAAACGCAATTGACTTCGACCTGCACGCAGGCTCCTACAGATCTTCGTGTGATCGTGCGCGTAGCGCACGCTACAATTCATCCGTGAAGATCGCTTCCTGGAACGTCAACTCGCTCAACGTGCGCGGTCCGCACGTCGAGCGCTGGTGCGAGGAGCACAAGCCCGACGTGCTGGCCTTGCAGGAAACCAAGCTGCCGGACGAAAAATTTCCATGCGAGAAGTTCGCCGAATTCGGCTATCAGTGCGCGTTCTCCGGGCAAAAGAGCTACAACGGCGTGGCGATTCTTTCGCGCGAGCCCCTGCGCGATATCGTCACCGACGTGGACGGACTGGACGACCCGGCGCGCCGCATTTTGGCCGCGACAATCGGCGGAGGCGACAGGGCGCTGCGCATCATCAACCTGTATGTGGTGAACGGGCAGAGCGTCGGCAGCGACAAGTACGCGCACAAATTGAAGTGGCTGACGCACGTGCACGGATTCCTGCGCGAGCAACTGGCCATCCATCCGAATCTCGCGGTGATGGGCGACTTCAACATCGCGCCGGAAGACCGCGACGTGCATGATCCGGAAGCCTGGCGCGAACAGGTGCTGTGCTCCACGCCGGAACGCCATGCGTTGCGCGGCATCGTCGAATTGGGTTTCAGCGATTCGTTCCGACTGTTCAGCGAAGAAAGCGGACACTACAGTTGGTGGGACTACCGTCAGGGTGCATTCCGCCGCAACATGGGTTTGCGGATCGATCTGATCCTGGTGAGCGCCGCATTGCGCACGCGCTTGAAATCCGCCTCGATCGACCGCACGCCCCGTACTTGGGAACGGCCGTCCGATCATGTTCCCGTGATGATCGAAATCGAATATTGAAATGAGCGCGACCACCGAACGTCAAAACAGCCTGGCCGAGAGCGAACTGCAACAACTCGACGACTTTCTGCGCACACACGCGAAGGAATCCGAAGGTGGACTGCTGCTGGATGGCGTGCACGGTCTGCTGACCGCGCTGGCGATTGGCCCCGAGCCAGCGCTGCCGGAAGAATGGTTGCCGGAAGTGCTGCATGCGCCGTTCGAGGATCCGGATCAGGGCGAACGCATCCTCGGCTTGCTCGCCAAGCTCAACGATTCGATTCCCACCGAACTGGAGAGTGAAAACTACGAGCCGGTGCTGGGCGAATTGGCCGAAGAGAACGGCCGACCGGGCGACCTCTCCGCCGCGGGCTGGTGCGAAGGTTTTTCGCGCGGCATCGATCTGCGCGCGGCCATGTGGGAAACGCGGCTGGCGGAAGATTCCGACTTGATGGAATTGCTGGGGCCGATCATGGCGTTGGCGGTGGACGACGGCGTGCTCGCGGCCGACGTGCCGATCGAAAAATTGCAGGACGACGAATACGAAGCCTGCATCGCGCAGATTCCGCAGGCGGTGAACGCGGTAGCGCACTACTGGCGCGTGCATCCACCTTCCGAGCGCGAGCGCACCGCCGATGGCGGCGCGTCTTCCAGTTCGTTCGCACATCTGCCCGCCAGACGCGGCGGCCGCTGGGTGCATTGACGAGCGGATTCAAAGCGCTTTTGCATGGCTGATCCGAAACTCTACGAGCCCATCAACACACTGAAACCCGTCGCGCCGGACATCTGGATCGTGGATGGTCCGGAAATACGAATGGCAACGCCGTTCGGCGGCTTTCCAATGACAACGCGCATGACCGTGGTGCGATTGCGTAATGGAGCGATCTGGTGCCACTCGCCGATTGCGCCCGACGCGGGTTTGTTCGCGGCGATCGATGTACTGGGCCCGGTGCGGTATCTGGTATCGCCCAATATGTTGCATTACGCCTTTATTGCTGCATGGAAAGAACGTTATCCCGACGCTTGCGCGTGGGCTTCACCGGGCGTTCGCAAGCGTGCAGCCGCCCAGCATATCAATATCGCATTCGACGCCGATCTCGCCGACGCAGCCCCGAATACATGGGCCGCCGACATCGACCAGCTCAGATTTCGCGGCAGTCGCGTCCTCGAGGAATTCGTGTTCTTCCACCGCACCAGCGCGACGCTAGTGCTGGCCGACCTGATCGAAAACTTCGAGCGCGAAAAAATCGCCCCGCGCATGCGTTGGCTGATGCGTCTTGGCGGCGTGCTCGACCCGGACGGCAAGGTGCCACTCGACTTTCGCTTGACCTGGGTGGGCCGGAAACGCCTTGCCCGCGAGTGCTTCGCGCGCATCATGGCGTGGCATCCACAGCGGGTGATCCTCGCGCACGGTCGCTGGTATCCATCCAATGGCGAGGCCGAGTTGCGGCGGGCGTTTCGCTGGTTGAGCTAACGCCCGCGCGAAACAATGACTGAAGTTGCAATCGGGCGAATCGGCCGCATCTACCGGACATTCCCCAGCGGAGCACCCCAATGAGCACCCGCACCATCGTCCGCCGCGTGCGCGGACTGCCGGCCTCAGACGGCGCCGGCGTCAAATTGACGCGCATCATCGGCCAGCGCGCGCTGGAAATGCTGGATCCATTCCTGTTGCTGGATGAATTCGGCTCCGACGCCGCGACCGATTACATCGCAGGATTTCCCGATCATCCGCACCGCGGTTTCGAAACCGTCACCTACATGCTGGACGGCCGCATGCGCCACCGCGACAACGCGGGCAACGAAGGACTGCTGGAGTCGGGCAGCGTGCAGTGGATGACGGCCGGCCGCGGCATCGTGCATTCGGAAATGCCCGAGCAGGATCACGGCTTGATGCGCGGGTTCCAGTTGTGGGTGAATCTGCCGGCGGCGGACAAGATGACGGCGCCACGTTACCAAGACATCGCGCCGGAAAAGATTCCCGCCGTCGAACCGGCCCAAGATGTGCGCGTGCGCGTGGTGGCAGGCGACATGTTCGGTGCGCGCGGGCCG
>DATFCO010000050.1:0-4086 GCA_035253005.1 Rhodanobacteraceae bacterium | reverse complement strand
ATGTGGTACTCGGCCTGCAATTTCGGTTACGCCAATCCGCGCCTGAACAACGCGCTGAAAAGACAGATCGACACGCTGCCGCAGCTCGCCAGCCAATACCTGCATCCGACCAAGATCGAACTGGCCAGGACGATCGCGCAGGATGCCGAGAAGAAATGGGGAATGAAGGGCCGCGTACATTTCAACGTCGGCGGCGCGCAGTCGATCGAGGATTCGCTGAAGCTGGTGCGCAACGCCAGCGGCGGCAAGGGCCTGATGTTCGCCTTCGAGGGCGGCTACCACGGGCGCACGCTCGGCGCGTCCGCGATCACGTCTTCGTATCGCTATCGCCGCCGCTACGGGCATTTCGATCGCGCGATGTTCATCGAATTTCCGTATCGCTTCCGCGGGCCGAAAGGCATGTCGAAGGAGGAATACGGCGAGCAGTGCGTGGCGAAGTTCGCGCGGCTGTTCGAAACCGAATACAACGGCGTGTGGGATCCGAAAGCGCAACAGTGCGAATACGCCGCGTTCTACGTCGAGCCGATCCAGGGCACCGGTGGCTACGTAATCCCGCCGATGAATTTCTTTTCGAGTTTGAAGAAGGTGCTGGACCGATACGGCATTCTTCTGGTCGTCGATGAAATCCAGATGGGCTTCTTCCGCACCGGCAAGTTGTGGGCGATCGAACACTTCGGCGTCAAACCCGATGTGCTGGTGTTCGGCAAGGCGCTCACCAACGGGCTCAATCCGCTGGCCGGCATCTGGGCGCGCGAGAAATTGATCAATCCGCAGGTGTTCCCCCCGGGCTCCACGCATTCGACCTTCGCCTCCAATCCGCTCGGCACCGCGGTCGGCCTCGAAACCATGAAGATGCTGGCCGAGACCGATTACGAAACGATGGTGATGAAAAAGGGTGCGCATTTCCTCGACGGGCTGCGCGACCTGCAAAAGCGCCATCCCGAAATCGGCGACGCGGACGGCCTGGGTCTCGCGCTGCGCGCTGAAATCTGCGAAGCCGATGGTTATACGCCCAACAAGAAACTGCTTGATCGCATGGTGGACATGGGCCTGGGCGGCGAGCTGCAACACCGCGGCAAGCAGATCGGCCTGGTGCTGGACGTGGGCGGCTACTACAAGAACGTGATCACGCTGGCGCCGTCGCTGCACATCGGCAGCGAGGAAATCGATCTCGGCATCGCGCTGCTGGATCAGTTGCTGACCAAGGCGAAGCGCGCCTGAGGTGGCTTCATGCCGTGCCTGGCATAAGCCCATGCATGGTTATCCTTTCAGTCGAACGGTGCGTTCGCCGTAACGTGCAGGCTCGTAACTCCTCGAGCCGCCGATGTCCGTTGCCGCCGTCCTGCGCCGTTCCCCCTTGCCCGAAGCCAAGGCACGGCTGCTCGCCGATCTCACCGATGATCTCGATGCGGCGAGCCTGTGGTGGCTTTCGGGTTACGCCGCCGGTTTGGCGCAGCGCGATGGAACGTCCCTCGCTTCGGTTGCACCGGACGCGCAACCTGCCGCGGAAGCCGAAACCGGCGCGCGCCTGAGCATCGTCTACGGCAGCCAGACCGGCAACGCGCAGCGCATCGCCACGGAACTCGCGCAGCAAGCGCAGGCACGAGGGTTGAACGTGCGGCTGCTGCGCGCGGACGCGTATCCGCTGCGCGAATTGAAAGACGAGCGTCTGCTCTATGTCGTGATCAGTACGCAGGGCGACGGCGATCCGCCGGACGACGCGCGTGGCTTGATCGAATTCCTCGCGAGCAAACGTGCGCCGCGACTGCCGCATCTGCAATTCGCGGTGCTGGGGCTGGGCGATTCCAGCTATCCGCGATTCTGCGCGGTGGCGCGCACACTGGACGAGCGATTGGCCGAACTCGGCGCGACGCGGCTGCGCGCGCGCGGCGAAGCCGATCTGGACATCGACACGGTCGCCTCGCCGTGGTCGCAGCGCGCACTGGATACGGCTCAGGAAGCGCTGAAACCACGCGCGACCTTGGCGACGGTCACGCCGCTGCGTCCGCAGCAAACGGCGAGCGTTGCACGCGATGTGCAAGCCGAAGTGCTGCTCAACCAGCGCATCACCGCACGCGATTCGTCCAAAGACGGGCGCCATCTGGAATTGTCGTTGGAAGGCGTCGAGTATGAGCCGGGCGACGCGCTGCTGGTGACGCCGAGCAATCCGCCTGTGCTGGTGGACGAGGTACTCGCCGCCTTGCGCGCGAGCGGCGATGAACCGGTCGCGCACAAAGGCGAGGAGTTGCCGCTGCGCGTCTGGCTGGAACAGCGCTGCGAACTGACCCGGCTCTCGCGTCCGTTCTTGGCGATGCATGCGCAACGCGCACGCGATGGCGAACTCGCGCGACTGCTGGAGCCGGCGAATTCCGAAACGTTGTCCGGCTGGCTGCGTGCGCATCAGGTGATCGACCTGCTGCAAACGTCGCCGAATGCCTGGAACGCGCAAGACTTGATCGAATCGCTGCGCCCGTTGACACCGCGCGCGTATTCCATCGCTTCCAGCCACGCAGCCGTCGGAGATGAAGCGCATCTCACCGTCGCGCGCGTCGAATACCAGCGTGACGGCAACACACGCTGGGGTGCGGCTTCGCAATATCTCTGCACACGCGCGGAAGGCGATCGCATCGCGGTGCGCCTGCAACGCAACGAACGCTTCCGCTTGCCGAAGGACGGTGAGCGCGACATCGTGATGATCGGCCCGGGCACGGGTATCGCGCCGTTTCGCGGCTTCGTGCAGGAACGCGCGGTGAGCGGCGCACGCGGACGCAACTGGCTGTTCTTCGGCAATCCGCATTTTCGTTCGGATTTTCTCTATCAGACCGAATGGCGGGCCGCGTTGAAGAACGGCACGTTGCATCGCCTCGATCTCGCCTTTTCGCGCGATCAATCCGAAAAGATCTACGTGCAGCATCGACTACGGGAACGCGGTCACGAGCTGCACGCCTGGCTGCGTGAAGGCGCACACCTGTACATCTGCGGCGACGCGCGCATGGCGAAGGACGTGCACGCCTCGCTGATCGAAGTGATCGTCGAACACGGCGCGCTTTCGCCCGAAGACGCGAACGCCTGGCTGGACGAGTTGCAGCGCGAAGGCCGCTACGCGCGGGACGTGTACTGATGAACGCGCTGTCGAACATCGAGATGATCAAGCGCGGCAGCGACGGCCTGCGCGGCACGCTGCGCGAAAGCCTGGCCGATCCGGTGACCGGTGCACTGCGCGAGAACGACACGCAACTGATCAAGTTCCACGGCAGTTATCAGCAGGATGACCGCGACCTGCGCGAGGAGCGCCGGCTCGCCAAGCTGGAACCGGCCTACAGCTTCATGATACGCACGCGTCTGCCGGGTGGCGTGGCGACACCCGCGCAGTGGCTGGCGCTGGACGCGATCGCGCAAGCGTACGCGCAGCGCGGCTTGCGCATCACCACTCGGCAGACGATCCAGTTGCACGGCGTGATCAAGCGCGAACTGAAAGCCACGTTGCAGGCGATCCACCAGACACTGCTGGATACCGTCGCCGCATGCGGCGATGTCAACCGCAACGTGGTGGTGGCGGTGAATCCGCTGACATCCGCGTTGCATGCGCAGGTGTACGCGCAGGCCGCCACGTTGTCGGAAGCGCTCCTGCCTAAGACGCGCGCGTACCACGAAATCTGGCTGGATCGGGAGCGTGTGTGTGGCGGCGAAGATGATCTGCTTTATGGCGACGCCTACCTGCCACGCAAGTTCAAGATCGGCTTCGCCATCCCACCGCGCAACGACATCGATGTGTTCGCGCAGGACCTCGGTTTCGTCGCGATTCTCGAAAACGGCCAACTGCGGGGATACGACATCTGCGCCGGCGGCGGCATGGGCATGACGCACGGAGATACGCGGACCTATCCGCGTCTCGCCGAAGTCGTCGGGTTCGTTGAGCCGCGGCAGATCGAAGCGGTCGCGCGTGCGGTGATCGAAACGCAACGCGATTTCGGCGACCGCTCGGACCGCAAACACGCGCGGCTGAAATACACGATCGATGATCGCGGCATCGGATGGTTCAAGTGGGAAGTCGAGCGGCGCGCGGGATTCGCATTGCAAACCGCA
>DATFCO010000049.1:0-15361 GCA_035253005.1 Rhodanobacteraceae bacterium | reverse complement strand
GGTGTGGATGTCGTCGGGCGTTTCGCGCGCCACCTGTTCGATGTCCACGCCGCCGCGCGCGGAGGCGATGAACGCGATCGCCTTGGCGCCGCGATCGATCAGCATCGACAGATACAACTCTTTCGCGATGTCCGTGGCTTCGGTGACCAGCACCGATTTCACCGGCAACGCGCGGCCGCCGGATTGATACGTTTGCATGTTCTTGCCCAGCATTCCTGCCGCAGCGGCTTTCACCTCGTCGAGGTTCTTGCAGAACTTCACGCCGCCGGCCTTGCCGCGCCCGCCGGCGTGGATCTGCGCTTTCACCATCCACTGCTCGCCGCCGAGAGCCCGCGCGGCTTCGACTGCTGTCTCAGGCGTGCCGGCGACCTTGCCGGACGGGACCGCGATGCCGAAATCGGCGAATAATTGTTTCGCTTGGTATTCGTGAAAGTTCATGTCAGGAGTCTTTTGCTTTTTTGAAAAGTGCGGCCATGGATGGCCGCTTTTTGACCTTCGCGCCGATGGACCGGCGCACAAATTCGACTATTCTCGCGGCAAGCGCGGCCCAAGTCCAATGAGGGGTCGGCGCCGCGGTACATCCGTTACTTCCGCCGCCGCCGCACTTGTATGCGGCGCGCGCACGCACGATCATCGGGCCGTGTCGAACATCAGCGCCGCCGGTACCCGATTGGCACCCCTCGCGGGCGAACACATCCGCCGCGAGCTGTACGTGCTGCGTCTCTATCGGGTATTCGTCGCGCTGGTGTATGTCGGCCTCACCTTCAGCGAAGCGTTCGTCGACTGGATGCCGATGCGCGCGCCGGCGGTAGCGCGGATCGTCGCGCTGGTCTATCTGTTGTTCGCGTTGTTGGTGCTGTGGCGGACACGCCAGCCTCCGCGCCATCTGATCGTCACCGTCAGTGTCTGCCTCGGCGTGGACGTGATCGCCGCGCTGATCGCCGCGCTGCTGCTGCCGGCTGCGCATACCGGCGTCGCTGCGATGCTGGTGATCAACGTCGGCGCCGGCGCGCTGTTGTTGCCGCCGCGCGTGGGCGGCCTTTTCGCGGCATTGGCCGCGCTGGCGATGGTGGCGCAGGCGTTGCTCGGCACCGACGACATCGGCCGCAATTTGCTGGAATCGGGTTTGTTCGGCATGGCGTATTTCGCCACCGCCGCGTTGTGTTACGCGCTCGGCAACCAGATGCGCGCCAGCGAAGCGCTGGCAGAGAGGCGCGGACTCGACCTCGCCAACCTCAGCCAGGTCAACGAGCTGATCATCCGCCGCATGAAAACCGGCGTGCTGCTGGTGGACGAGGCCAACCACATCCACCAGATCAACGAGTCGGCCTGGCTGCTGCTGGGCAATCCTTCGAGCGAGCGCCGCGATCTCGGCGAAGTCGCGCCGGAGCTCTCGCGGCGCCTGTACCACTGGCGCACCACGCACAAGTCCGATTCCACCGCGATCGCGCTGGCCGAGGGCGTGCCGGAAGTTGTGCCGCGCTTCACGCGGCTCGCCGCCAACGACGATTCGCACGTGTTGATCTTTCTGGACGACACCTCGCTGGTGTCGCGCCGTGCCGAGCAGTTGACGCTGACCACGCTCGGCCGGTTGTCGGCCTCGATCGCGCACGAGATCCGCAATCCGCTGGCGGCGATCCGCTACTCGGCGCAACTGCTGGCCGAGTCGAAAGTCATTCCCGACACTGACCAGCGCATGATCGAGATCATCAACAACCACTGCGGACGCTTGAACGAGATCATCGAGAACATTCTGCAACTCTCGCGGCGCGAACGTTCGCGGCCCGAAGCGCTGGATCTGAACGCGTGGGTACTGACTTTCGTCGAGGAATACAAGGAATCCAACGATCTCGCCGGCGATTCTCTGCGTGCATTGCTGTATCCGCACGCGGTGGAGGCGCTGGCTGATCCACAGCACCTGCAGCAAGTGGTTTGGAACCTGGTGCAGAACGCGTTGCGCTACGGCCGCCTGCCGGACGAACCGGCGCGCGTGATGGTGGTGGCGCGTCTGGCCAGCGACGAAGGTCCGCCGCTGATCGAGGTGATCGACCGCGGGCCCGGCATCCCGCCCAAGGTCGCCGCGCAGATCTTCGAGCCGTTCTTCACCACGCATCAGTACGGCACGGGCCTGGGCCTGTATCTGGCGCGGCAGATGTGCGAGGCCAATCAGGCTTCGCTCGAATATGTCCCGGTCGCCGGCGGCGGCAGTTGCTTCCGCATCACGCTGACCGCGCCGGTGCGGCTGCCTTTGCCGGAAGCGTAGGCTGACAGCGAGCAGGCCCACATCTTTGCCCGAAGGCGCCTGCCGCGCTACTCTCAAGAGCAGGGCGATTCGGGGACCTGACCGGAAAATGGGCAACAGCAAACAGACCGTTCTGGTCGTTGATGACGAGCGTGACATCCGCGAACTGCTGAGCATCACGCTCGGGCGGATGGACCTCAATGTCGATGCCGCGGCCAACGTGTCAGAAGCCAAGCGCATGCTGGCCGAGCAGCACTACGACCTGTGCTTTACCGACATGCGCCTGCCGGACGGCACGGGGCAGGAAATCATCGAACTGATCGCGCGGCAATATCCGGATACACCGGTGGCGATGATCACGGCCTACGGCAACGTCGAAGCCGCGGTGGAAGCGCTGAAGGCCGGCGCGTTCGATTTCGTCACCAAGCCGGTGGATATCAACATGCTGCGCCGGCTGGTGCAGACCGCGTTGAAACTCACCGAGGAAAAGCAGGCCGGGCCGGCGCCCGCACAGGGACGATTGATCGGAGACTCGCCCGCCATCCAGGACGTGCGTGGACGCATCGAGAAACTGGCTCGCAGCCAGGCGCCCGTGTACATCAGCGGCGAATCCGGCGTCGGCAAGGAACTGGTCGCACGCCTGATCCACGAGCAAGGCCCGCGCGCGCAAGGTCCATTCGTGCCGGTGAACTGCGGCGCGATCCCGTCCGAATTGATGGAGAGCGAATTCTTCGGCCACAAGAAGGGTTCGTTCACCGGCGCCGTTGCCGACAAGGACGGCCTGTTCCAGGCGGCCAATGGCGGCACGCTGTTCCTCGACGAAGTCGCGGAACTGCCGATCCACATGCAGGTGAAACTGCTGCGCGTGATCCAGGAGAAGGCGGTGCGCCCGATCGGCGGCCGCGGAGAAATCGGCGTGGACGTGCGCATCCTCTCCGCCACGCACAAGGATCTGGCGCGGCTGACACAGATGGGCCAGTTTCGCCAGGACCTTTTCTATCGCATCAACGTGATCGAGTTGCGCGTGCCGCCGCTGCGCGAGCGCCGCAATGACGTGCCGAAACTCGCCGCGCGCATCCTCGAGCGGCTGGCCGGGCAATCCGGAATGGCGGTGCCGCGCCTGAAACCCGAGGCGCTGGAAGCGTTGACCGAATACGACTTCCCCGGCAACGTGCGCGAACTGGAGAACATCCTCGAGCGCGCGATCGCACTGTGCGAACACGATGTGATCACGGTGGGAGACCTGATGCTGAAGCCCTCATCGCCCTCGCGCGCACGCGACGAGGACGAGGATTACGAAGACGATGGTGACGATCTCGCATCCGGCACCGATGGCGTTGGGCTGGACGATTACATTTCCAACGTCGAGCGCGAGGCGATCCTGAAAGCGCTGCAGGAAACCCGCTACAACAAAACCGCCGCCGCCAAGAAACTCGGCATCACCTTCCGCGCGCTGCGATACAAGCTGAAGAAGCTCGCCATCGATTAGCGATACGCGCCGATCGAATACGGCCGCGCGGCGGCTGACGTTCCCCAGGTCTTGTTGGGCTGCGCGGCCATCGTGAAATGCAATTCCCCGCCGCTCGTGATTTCGTCGTGGCCAATCCAGACGCGCGTCAGCGGCTTGCCGTTCAAGCTCACGCTGCCGACGTAGGGATGCGCATCGTCCAGATTGTCCGCAGTGATCGTGAAAGTCTTCCCGTTCGGCAGGTGCAGCACCGCGCGGCGCACGAACGGCCGGCCGATCACGTATTGGTTGCTGGCAGGGGCCACCGGATAGAAACCCAGCGCGGTGAAGATGTACCACGCCGACATCTGGCCGAGGTCGTCGTTGCCGGCGAGACCCGTCGGTGTCGGCGCGTACTGCGAATCCATGACCTGTTTCAGCCGCTGTTGCGTCTTCCACGGCGTGCCGGCGTAGTCGTAGAGATATGCGATGTGATGGCTGGGCTCGTTGCCGTGCGCGTACCAGCCGATCAGGCCTGAAACGTCTTCCAGCGTGGCGAACACCTTCGGATCGATCTTGGCGTCGAACACGGCATCGAGTTTCGCCACCAGCTTGTTGTCGCCGCCGAGTTCCTTGATCAAGCCGCCGACATCCTGCGGCTCGTACCACGAGTACTGCCAGGAATTGCCCTCGGTGAAGCCGCTGTTCTCGCCCGCGGTGGCGGGGTCGAATGGCACGCGGAATTTCCCGTCGCTCAATTTCGGCCGCGCGAAACCGATCGACGGATCGAATACGTTGCGCCAGTTCTGCGCGCGCTGCTCGAATCGCGCGGCGATGGCGTCCTTGCCCATCGCGCGCGCCATGCGCGCGATCGTCCAGTCGTCGAACGCATATTCCAGCGTCTTGGAAACCGATTCCGGTTCCTTGTCTTCGGGCACGTAGCCAAGCCGCATGTAATCGCGCAAATCGCCGTAGGGTGCATAGGTCGCGCTCGCCACCGTCGCCTTCAATGCGGCGTCTGCATCGAAACCGCGGATGCCCTTCATGTACGCATCCGCAATGATCGGCACCGCGTGATAGCCGATCATGCACCAGGTTTCGAGTCCCTCGTAAGCCCAGATCGGCAGGATGCCGTACGGACTGTCCTGCTGCGCGGCCACCAGCGATTGCACGAAATCGTCCACGCGCTTTTGTGGCTGTATCAAGGTCATCAGCGGCTGTTGCGCGCGATAGACGTCCCACAGCGACCATGTCGAATAGAACATGTAGCCGTTCGCGCGATGCACTTCGTGATCTGGGCCGCGGTACTCGCCGTTCACGTCCATCGACAGGTTTGGCGCGATCAGCGCGTGGTACATCGCTGTGTAGAAACTCTTGCGAACCGGTTCGGTCGCATCGATGTCGATTGCCGATAACGCTTGTTGCCACGCGTGTTCCGCCGTCGCGCGTTGGGCATCGAAATCCCAGCCTTTGCCATCGGCATCCAGATTGGCGATAGCGTTGGCTTCGCTCACCGTCGAGATCGCGACTTTCACCAGCAATGGCGATTTCAGCTCGCCGAATTCGAATACGCCTTCCAGTTGCTTTCCCGCGATCGCGTCGGCGCCGTCCGGATTGGGAGCCGGGCCCTTGAAGCCCTTGTAGACGATGTCCGTTTCGCGATTCAGCAACTGATGCGAACGCATCGGCTGCGAAAAACGGATCGCGAAATACAAACCCCGACCCGGCGCCCAGCCGCGCGTTTCGCGGTAGCCGGTGACCGTGCCGTCGCTGCGCACGCGCAGCCGCGACCACAGCACCTTGCCCGGATAATCGTAGATGCTGGGCCGCAGATCGAGCAGCACGTGCGCGTTCTGGCCGCGCGGAAACGTGTAGCGGTGCCAGCCCCCGCGCTCGCTGGCGGTCAGTTCCACGCGCACGTTCGAATCCTGCAAAGTGACTGCGTAATACCCGGCCTGCGCGACTTCGCTCTTGTGATCGAAACGCGAGCGGTAGCCGCTGCTGGGCTTGTCCGGATCGCCGGGATCGAGTTGCGGTGCGCCAACGCCCGGCATCAGCAGCACGTCGCCGAGATCCGAGTGTCCGCTGCCGGAAAAATGCGTGTGCGAGAAACCGAGGATACTTTGGTCGCCGTACTGATAACCCGCGGCCCACTTGTACGCGTGCTTGAAATCGGGCATCGCGGTATCGGGACTCAACTGGATCATGCCGAAGGGCACAGTCGCACCGGGAAAGGTGTGGCCGTCGCCGCCGGTGCCGATCATCGGATCGACCGAGCTCCATGCGTCGCTCGCGGCATGTGTATTCGATGTTGCACCGATGGCGAGCGACGCCAGCAGGACGACGGCCAGCACGCGTGCACGGATTTTCGTGTCCATTCCGGTCCCGGCGTTCTCGGAAGAAGCCGGAACGCTAGCACGATCGCGGACGCGTGCAACGCGCATGACCGCCCGCACTTCACATCGCGCCGCAAGGCGAGTATGAGTGCGGATTCCTGCCGGGGAGATTGCCATGCGTCGCATCGCTCGTCGTGTCCGTCTGATCGCATCGATCGTCTTGCTTGCAGCGCCGTTGCTCTGCGCGGCGCAGGATCGAACCTCTGCGAAAAGTCCTGCCGACAGCGCGGAGCATTTCGCCTTGCAACAGGTACTGGACTATCCGTTTCCGCAAGGTCTGGCTGCCGCCGAGAAGGGCGATCGCATCGCCTGGGTGATCAACTTGCGCGGCGTGCGCAATGTCTGGATCGCGCAGGCGCCGGATTTCAAACCGGAGCAATTGACGCATTTCACCGAAGACGACGGGCAGGAGCTTACCAACCTGACGTTCTCGCCTTCGGGCGACGCGTTGGCGTTCGTGCGCGGCGGCGACCACGACGAAAACTGGCCGGCGGAAGGGAATCTCGCTCCCGATCCAGCTGCGAACCCGAAGCAGCCGAAGGTGACGATCTGGGCGGTGCGCCTGCCGGACGGCGAAGCGCATGAAGTGACCGAAGGCGACACGCCGGCGATTTCGGCCAAGGGTCGGCTCGCCTACATCAAGGACGATCAGGTGTGGACGGTGTCGCTGGATTACCGCGGCGAGAGCGAGAATTCGAAAGAGCGCGGCGGAAAGGATTCCAAAAAACACGCGGCGGACAAACACGCGAGCGGCGAACCGAAGCGCCTGTTCTTCGATCGCGGCAAGGATTCCGAATTGCAATGGTCGTCCGACGGCACGCGGCTGGCCTTCGTTTCAGATCGAGACGACCACAGCTTCATCGGCGTCTACACCGACGAGCACACGCCGATCGAATATCTCGCGCCGAGCACGCACCGCGACGACATGCCGCGCTGGTCTCCGAATGGCACGCGCATCGCTTTCACGCGCGTACCCGGCGATGGTGGCCCTCCGGAACCGATGCTGAAACTGGTGCCACATCCATGGTCGATCTGGATCGCGGATGTCGCCAGCGGCAACGGCCGCCGCGTGTGGCAGAGTCCAGATACGTTGCTGGGTTCGTATCCGGAAACCGCGGGCGGCGCCAATCTGGATTGGGCTGGGAATGACCGTCTGGTCTTCCTCGCCGATCTGGACAACTGGCCGCATCTGTATTCGATTCCCGCGGGCGGTGGTGAACCGCTGCTGCTGACGCCTGGCCGGTTCATGGTCGAGGACGTGGTGATGAGCCGCGACAAGCGCTCGCTGATCTACAGTGCGAATACGGGTTCGACGAAAGACGACGACGATCGCCGTCATCTGTTTTCCGTGCCGGTCGATGCCGCGCAGCCACGCGCGCTGACTTCCGGCGACACATTGCAATGGACGCCGGTGGTCGCGGGCGAAAACGCGATCGCCTTCATCGATGCCGGTGCGCAGCAGCCGCCCATGATCGCGGCGATCCGCGACGACGGCAATGATCGCCGGCTGCTGCAACCGGATCTGTTGCCGCACGATTTTCCGGCTTCGCAACTGGTGACGCCCAAATCGGTCACGTTCACCGCAGCCGATGGCGTGCTGGTGCACGGCCAACTGTTCCGCGGCGCGAACGCGAGCGGCAAACAACCGGCTGTGATCTTCGTGCACGGCGGACCGCCGCGGCAGATGCTGCTCGGCTGGCATTACATGGATTACTACAGCAACGGTTACGCGGTGAATCAGTATCTCGCCAACCACGGCTTCACCGTGCTGTCGGTGAACTACCGGCTCGGCATCGGCTACGGCCATGCATTCCATCATCCGGAACACTGGGGACCGACCGGCGCGTCGGAATATCAGGACGTGCGAGCCGGGGCGAAATTCCTGCAGCAGTTGCCCGGTGTGGATCCGACACGCATCGGCATCTGGGGCGGTTCTTACGGCGGCTATCTCACCGCGCTGGCACTGGCGAGGAATTCGGATGTGTTCAAGGCCGGCGTGGACCTCCACGGCGTGCACGATTGGACGCGCTTCAACGAAGGCTGGATCGGCCAGCCGCCGCAACGCTACGAGCAGGGCGACCGCGAAGAGGCGATCAAGGTGGCGTGGCAATCCTCGCCCGATGCGGATGTGGCGAAGTGGACTTCACCCGTGCTGCTGATCCAGGGCGACGACGACCGCAACGTGCGCTTCTTCCAGACCGTCGATCTCGCGCGCCGGCTGGATGAACGGCACGTGCCCTACGAAGAAATGGTGCTGCCCGATGAGATACACGGCTTCCTGCGCCACGCGTCGTGGTTGAAGGCGGATCAGGCGACGGTGGATTTTCTGACCGCGAAGCTGGCCCGATGATTCGCAGCCAGCATGGGGAGTAATGCACCTTGCGCGCACCCTTGTTCCAGGTCGATGCGTTCACCACGCGACGGTTCGCCGGGAATCCGGCGGCCGTCGTAGTGGCCGACGACTTTCCGGAAGACGCCGTGATGCAGGCCATCGCTGCGGAAAACAATTTGGCGGAAACGGCGTTCCTGTGTCCGAAGAGGGACGACTACCGTTTGCGCTGGTTCACGCCGCGCGTGGAGGTGCCTCTATGCGGACATGCGACGTTGGCGAGTGCGGCCGTGGTGATGGAACGGTTGGAGCCGGAGCGGACGCGCGTCGTTTTCCATACCGCGAGCGGACCGTTGGCGGTGACCCGAACGGCGCAGGGCTACCTCCTGAACTTCCCGGCGCGATTTTCGGAAGCGGTGTCCACACCGCCCGGTTTGAGTGAAGCGCTCGGAGCCATGCCGCTGGAAGTGTGCGTGAACGAGTTCAACTACCTGGTGCGGCTGGAAAGCGCTCGTGTCGTTCGCGAGCTGGCGCCCGACATATCGGCCATCGCGCGCATGGATCGCGCCGGCGTGATCGTCACTGCGCCGGGTGACGATCACTATGATTTCATCAGCCGCTACTTCGCGCCGGCAAAAGGCATTCCCGAAGATCCTGTGACCGGTGCCGCACACTGCATGCTGACGCCCTATTGGGCCAGTCGGTTGGGCGAGACCGAATTCCGCGCTTACCAGGCTTCGCAACGCGGCGGCGAAATGCTGTGCAGGCTCGCAGGCGATCGTGTCGAGATGGAAGGCGCCTGTGTGTTCTATCTGGAAGGTACCGTTGAGTTCTGAAACTCAGAACGGGATATCGTCATCCTCGAAATCCCCCACGCCGGTTGCGGGTTGTTGCGTGGGCGTGGGGCGAGCACCACTCTGCGCACCGCCACGCGGTTGGGACTGCTGCGGCCGCGCGCGATAACCGCCACCGCCCTCGGCACCGGCACCGCGCGAACCACCTTCAGCCGCGCCGCCCAGCATCTGCATCTCGTTGGCGATGATGTCGGTGCTGTAGCGCTCGATGCCTTCCTTGTCGGTGTATTTGTCGGTGCGGATCGAGCCTTCGATATACACCTGCCGGCCTTTCTTCAGGTATTCGCCGGCGATCTCCGCCAGCCGCCCGAAGAATTTCACGCGATGCCACTCGGTGCGCTCCTGCTGCTCGCCGGTCTGCTTGTCCTTCCACGATTCCGACGTGGCGAGGCGGATGGTGCAGATGGCCGAGCCCGAAGCGGTGTAGCGGGTTTCCGGGTCCGCGCCGAGATTGCCGATCAGGATGACCTTGTTGACGCCGCGAGCCATGGAGGTGTTCCTCGGGTGAAGATGCAGGTGGACAGACGATGATACTACGCGCGATCAAACGCCATCGCCGCGGAGCGCAGGGCTGCGTAGTCCGTCGCCGCGGGGCGGTGTCGGCGGTCTTCCTGCGATCCCGCCTATAATTTGTCGTTCCGCCCCCGCCGGGATGTGCATGAACCCCGCAGTCACCTCGCCCCCCGAGTTGCGCGGCGATTTCGCCGCGGTGCGCGCTTTGGCCGCGTCGGACATGGCCGCGGTGGATGCGCTGATCCGCGATCGGTTGTCGTCCGACGTCGCGCTGATCCACGCGGTCGGCGAGCACATCGTCGGCGGCGGCGGCAAGCGCCTGCGTCCGATGCTGCACGTGCTGGCGGCGCGCGCGGCCGGTTATTCCGGTGACGAACACATCCAGCTCGCCGCGATCGTCGAATTCATCCACACGGCCACGCTGTTGCACGATGACGTGGTCGACGGTTCCGACTTGCGGCGCGGGCGCAAGACCGCGAACGCCTTGTGGGGCAACGCCGCCAGCGTGCTGGTCGGCGATTTTCTCTATTCGCGCGCGTTCCAGTTGATGGTGGAACTGGACCGCATGCGCGTGATGAAAATCCTCGCGGACACCACCAACGCCATCGCCGAAGGCGAAGTTCTGCAATTGCTGAACCTCGGCAACGCGGATATCGACGAGGCCGCGTACCTGCGCGTGATCGAACGCAAAACCGCGGTGCTGTTCGCCGCCGCCACGCAACTGGGTGCGGTATTGGCCGGATTGTCGGAAACGCAGGAGCAGGCGCTGCGGCACTACGGCATGCAACTGGGCTTCGCGTTCCAGATCGCCGACGACCTGCTCGACTACGTTTCCAACGCGCAGACGCTGGGCAAGAACATTGGCGACGACTTGGCCGAAGGCAAGCCGACGCTGCCGCTGATCTACGCGATCGAATGCGCCTCGCCCACGCAAGCGGAAACGCTGCGGCGCGCGTTGCGTTCCGAGAGGCTGTCGTCGCTGCATACGATCGTCGATGCGATCCGCGATTGCGGTGCGATCACGCGGGTGCACCAGCGCGCGCAAAGTCACGCCAATGCCGCGCGCAAGGCGCTGGCCGAATTGCCGTCCTCACGTTACCGCGATGCACTGGACGCGCTGGCGGTGTATGCGGTGGAAAGGGATCATTGAGCTTTTCCCTCTCCTTTCGGGAGAGGGTGCCTCACCTCTTGCATCCCTACAGAAGCCGGCTCGAGCGAAATGCCTTCGCCTATGCAAGAGGTGAGGCGGGGTGAGGGTTCGCTTTCGCCGAGCACTTCCCAAGCTCCGTACCTCACCCAACCCCTCTCCGAGGGGAGAGGGGCTCAATGTTCAAACGCCTCATCCAGCCAATCGTGCATCAACTTGAACGCGCGCTTCGCGACCTTCGGGTTGTAGACGCACCCCGGCGGATTATTGGCATCCGGCTCGGCGAAGCAGTGCACCGTGTGGCCGAACACCACGAACTGCCATTCGGCCGGACTCATGCGCATTTCGTCCATGAACTTGTCGGCGTCCGGCATCGTGCCTTTGTCATCGGCGCCGTTCATCGCCAACACGCGCGCCTTGATGTTCTTGGCGAGCGAGGGATCGTCGGTGGACAGGCCGCCGTGGAAACTCACCACCGCCGCGACGTCAGCGCCGCTGCGCGCGAGATCCAGCACGGATGAGCCGCCGAAGCAGAAACCGATCGCGGCGAGCTTCGAGGCATCGATCGGCGCCGCGCGCGATTGCGCCAGCTTCTTCAATTCATCGAACGCGGCGACGGCACGTGCGCGCATTTCCGCGCGATCGGCGTACAACGGTTTCGTCGCGAGCTGCGCCTCGGCATCGCTCTTCGGGCGCAGGTCCTTGCCGTACATGTCGCCCATGAAGATCACGTAGTCGCGTCCGGCGATGTTCTTCGCCTTAGCGATGTTGGCGTCATTGATGCCACGCCAGTTGGGGATCAGCAACAGGCCGGGCCGCGGGGCTTTCACCGTATCGTCCCAGATCAGCACGCCGCGCATGGCCTTGCCTTGCGCGGTGTAGTCGATGGTTTTCGTTTGCATCGCCGCATGGGCGAGAGAAGAGAAGCCCAGGAACAGCAAAGCAAACAACGTCGAAGTCGTACGCATGATCGTCTCCTTGTGGATCAGATACGCCCGGCAGCGTGATCTGCCAAGCGACGCTTCAAAGGCGTCAATGCATCCACCGCACGCATTCCGATGCCGCGGAGCGCGACCAGTGGCGGCGTGCGCAGCGCGAACAATCGCGCGAGCGCGTCGAACGATAGCGCGTCCAGCGTGTCGGCGGAGCGCCGGCGGCGCGCGTAGCGTTGCAGCACGTGCGGTGCGGCGAAGTCGCGATTCGCATCGCGCGCTTCGCCCAGAACGGAAACGAGTTCGGCCACGTCGCGCAAGCCGAGATTCGCGCCTTGCCCGGCCAACGGATGCACCGCGTGCGCGGCATCGCCCAGCAGCACGCAGCGCTCGCTCGCGTAAGTCTTCGCCAGTTGCAGGCGCAGGGGAAACGACGCGCGTGGTGTGGTTTCGGCGATGCGGCCCAGGCGAAAATCGGTGGCGACGCCGGTTGCTTCGCAAAATGCGCTGTCATCGAGCGTCAGCACGCGTTGCGCTTCGGCTTCGGGCAAGGTCCAGACGATGGAACTGCGTCCATCGCGCAGCGGCAGCAGCGCGATCGGGCCCTCTGGAAGAAAGCGTTGCCACGCGGTGGCTTCGTGCGCGCGTTCGGTTGAAACGTGCGCGACCACGGCGCGCTGCGCGTAATCGCGTCCATGCGTCCGGATGCCGGCCTTGTCGCGCAATGCGGAGTTGGCACCATCGGCGATCACCAGCAGGCGAGCGGACAGCGCCTCGCCTTCATTCAAGTCCAGCGACACGCGATCGCCTCGTACCTCGAAATCGCACACTTCATTTGGACAAATGCGGCGCGCACGGGCGGCGTCCAACGCCTGCCACAACATCCATAGCAACAGCTTGTTCTCGATGATCCAGCCGAGCTCCGCGCGGCCTTCGCTCGCCGCATCGAACGACAGCTCCGCGCCGCTTTCGGCGTCCCAAACCTGCATGCGCGAGTAGGGCGATACGCGTGCATCCCGAACCGTGTTCCACACGCCGAATTCATCCAGCAACTTCGCGGACGAAGGCGCCAGCGCGATCACACGCAGGTCTTCGCGATCCTCCGCGGACCACGGCTGCGGCTCGCGCGCTTCGATCAGCACGACTTCGAATCCTTTGCGCGCCAGCGCCAGCGCGCAGGCCGCGCCGATCATGCCGCCGCCGACGATCGCGACATCCGGAATCGCGCGGCGGGTGTTCATGGCGTGCGTTCCAGCGAGGCGTTCGGCGGCACGCCACGCCAGCCCATCCCGCGCTTCGCGAGCATGCGTTTCAATGGCGACACGCTGTCGAACGCAAGCAGCGCCAGCGAGCGCAGCGGCGCGAGCGCCGGTTGCGGCAAGCAGGCCAGCGAAATCAGGCCGTGACTGAAAGCCAGCACGCCTTCGCGATCCGGTTTGCGGCGCGCGGCGTATTCGCGCAGCAATTCCGGTGCGCCGGGGTCATCCGCATCCGCAATCAGTTGCGCCAACGTCAGCGCATCGCGCAGGCCGAGATTGAAACCCTGCGCGCCGATCGGGTGCACGGTTTGCGCGGCGTTGCCGATCACCACCGCACGCGGTGCGATCAGCGACTGCGCCAGCACGCGACGCGCGCGATGCGTCTGCCGTTTGCCGGAGCGCATCAATCGTCCGAGCTTCCAGCCGAAGCGCTGCTGCGCCAGCGCCGCGAAATCGTCCTCGCTCAACGCGAGTACGTTCGCGGATTGCTCGGATGCAACGGTCAATACCAGGCCGCAGCGCTTGTTCGAGAGCGGCAGCAACGCAACGGGACCTTCGTCGGAAAAGCGTTCGTACGCGCAACCCTCCGGATCGCGCTCCGGTGTGACCGTGCAGACGATCAGGCTTTGCGCGTAATCGTGTTCATCGGCGCCGATGCCGACCTGCGCGCGCACGAACGAATCGCTGCCGTCGGCGCCGATCAGCAGTTTCGTGTCGACTTCATGAACCTCATCGCCGATGCGGATGGATGCGCGCCAGCCTTTTTCGATCGATTGCAACTTCTCCAGCTTCGCCGACATCAATCGCGTGATGCGTCCGCACTCGCGCAGCCGCTGTTCCAGCGCATTGCCGAGTTCGCGCGCGGGCAACGTCGCGCCGAGCGCATCTACGCCGGCATCGGACGCCGAAATGCGCGCCGCGCCGAACTCCACCGCGCGGCTGACATGCAAGCGCGTGATCGGCGTGGCGCCTTGCGCGTGCTCCCATACGCCGAGATGCGTAAGCGCGTTCACCGTCGCGCGCGCCAGCGCCAGATTGCGCTCGTCGTAGCTGGGCCGCGCCGGCGTGCGTGGCGCGGTTGCCTCGATCAGAGTGGCATCGCGGCCTGCGGCATCCAGTGCGATCGCCAAACTGGCGCCCACCAGGCCGCCGCCGACGATCAGAATGTCCGTGCTCTCGCGCATCATGTGATGATAGCGGTAACACACCCATGGGACTTATGCCATGCACAGCGAAATCAAGGATTGGAATAACGGCTGGTATGGCGTGAGCCTTGGTGTATCTCGGACTGAAATCGACCGCCTAATCGCGTTACTCACGACCCTTCGCCATAACCCGGATCAACATTTTCATATCTCAAGCGACTATGCGGGTTCGGGAGGGATTGGAGATATCGAGGTGTATGTGAATGACGCAGACGAGGTCAACAATATGCGAGTGAGCGGAACAGCACTGCCTCCCGGTGACTTGATTCCTTAAGCAACGCGCTTTGCGCTAAGCTATCTCACTCCCTTCGAGGATGTCCGCCATGCTGCGCACCCACGAATCCGCCCTGTTCACGCCGCGCAACCTGGTGTTGTGCGCGATGATCGCGTTCGCGGCCGGCTACCGCCTGCTGGTGCACTTCGCCGCCGGCGCACTGCCGTGGAATTTCACGCCCGTCGAAGCGATGGCGCTGTTCGGCGGCGCCTATTTTGCCGACCGCCGCCTCGGCGTCGTCGTGCCGCTGATCGCGATGATCGCGGCTGATTGCGTGATCGCCGTTACCCTGCCGGGCGCCTTGGTGCGCGACTGGCTGGGCACGTTGCCGTTCGTGTACGGTTGCATCGCGTTGACCGCGGTGGGCGGTTTCGCGCTCCGGAAGAAGGTCAGCGCGCCGCGGGTGCTGCTGGGCGCGCTCACCAGCGCGGTGCTGTTCTTCCTGATCACCAACTTCGGAACCTGGGTGGCCGCCCGGCCGGGGGCGGGAGCGGCGTGCACCGGTACTTTGACCGCGTGCTACGTCGCGGGCATTCCTTTCTTCAAGGGCACGCTGTACGGAACGCTGTTCTGGAGCGCATTGCTGTTCGGCGGTTTCGCGCTGCTGGGCCGGCGCTGGCCGGCGCTGCGGACGGTCGCCGCGTAGTTCGCGCGAGCCGTGGGCAACCGGCTGTCGAAGATCTACACGAAAACCGGGGACGACGGCACGACCGGTCTAGGTGACAGCACACGTATCAGCAAGGATTCCGCGCGCGTCGAGGCC
>DATFCO010000048.1:0-2317 GCA_035253005.1 Rhodanobacteraceae bacterium | reverse complement strand
CACCTTCATGAAGATGCCCTTTGCCGCGAACGGGTGCGAGAGCGCGCCCGTGACATAACCGCCGATGCCCTTGGCCTTCATGCCGTAGAACAGCGTCAGGATCAGCACGCTCAACGACATCGCGAACGTCATGTTGACGTCGGCGGTCGGCACTGGGCGGAAGTGCGTGGCGCCGGCCGCGTGTGCTGCAGCCGGGATCAGATCCACCGGCAGCACGTCCATGAAATTCATGAACAGGATCCAGAAGAAGATGGTCAATGCCAGCGGCCCCAGGAACTTGCGGCTGCCGTGCCACGCGTCCTTCACTTGGCCGTCGACGAATTCGAGTGCAAGCTCGACGAAGGCTTGCCCTTTGCCGGGCACGCCGGAGGTCGCGCGGCGCGCGAACCATCCGAACCAAAAGAGAAACAGAAAACCCAGCACGCACGACATGATCAAGGTGTCGACATGCAGCGACGCCAAGCCGCCGGTTTGCGTCAGCGGCGCTTGCCAGAACGTCAGGTGATGCTGGATGTAATCGGTGAAGGACTCACCGCCCGATTCGGCACTCACTCACTCATCCTCGATCTTTGCACCGCACGGCGCGCGCTGCCGGCGCGAAGCGTCTTCAGCGTTTGAAACCCAGAACCGCCAGATTGACCAACACCGCGGCCACCAGGCCAATCAGCGCCGGCAGCGCCGGCAGCCTCCAGTAGGCCAGGATCAGGTAAAAACCGACGATTACCAAGATCCATTTCAGCAAGGTTCCGAAGGCGAAGCGCGCCAGCATCGAGCCCGGTCCCGCCAATGCGGGCGCGAAGACACGCAGTGCCAGCAGGCCGGTTCCCGCCGCGACCAGCAGCCCCGCCGCTAGAGCCGCGACTGCCGCTTGAACTCCCTGCACCAGGAACGCCAAGCCGGCAATCACCGCCACCGCTGCTTGCGCCAGCACGACTTGTAAGGCGAGCCGCCTGCCTGCGGCCAGGGAGTTGTCCACGTTTCGGTATCCGCCCCGATGCCGCAAAACCTCACGGTCAAGCCTGAAAATGATAGCAGCGGCGCAGCGAGCGCCGCAAGCGTTCGTGCCGGTTTTTCAGCCGGTTACGGCGTGCTGGTGGCCGTTTCGGGAATCCCCGCCGGTTTCGCGGATGGTTTGGTCTTGGAGCCCGCGGGAATAGGACAGGTCTCGCCACAATCTCGCGCGATTTGTCGCTGGAAGAAATCCGCAATCGCGGTGAAGGCGTGCTTGCGCATGTCCGGCGTGGACAGCCCGTGTTTGCCACCGGGATAGGTCATCAATTGGAACTGCGTGCCGCGCTGCTGCAACGCGGCCATCAACTTGGTGGAATTGAGAAACAACACGTTGTCGTCGGCCATGCCGTGGATCAGCAGCATCGGCGAAGTGAGGCCATCCAGCCATGCGAACACGGCGCTGCGCGCATAACCCGCATCGTTGTCGCGCGGCAGGCCGAGATAGCGCTCGGTGTAGAACGTGTCGTAAAGACGCCAGTCAGTGACGGGCGCTACCGCGACGCCGCCGGCCAGTTCGGAGGAATCCTTGGCCAGCATCATCGTGCTGAGATAACCGCCGTAGCTCCAGCCGAAGGTGCCGATGCGCGAGGCATCGACCCAGGGCTGCTGCTTCAACCAGGCAACGCCGGCGCGCTGGTCTGCTACTTCCACATCGCCGAGCTGATGGTAGATCGGATCGGAAAACGCGCGTCCACGCCGCGCCATGCCGCGATTGTCCAGCGTGAACACCGCGAAGCCGTGCTGCGCCATGTATTCGTCGAACAAATCCGGCCAGGCATCGGTCGCCATCTGCGCGGTGGGTCCGCCGTAGAAGTGCAACATCACCGGATATTTCTTTCCGGGATCGAAGCCCAGCGGTTTGTACAACTTGTAGTACAGCGTCTGGCCGTCGTCGGCTTTCAGGGTGCCGAACTCCGGCAGCACGTGAGCGTCGTGGTAGGGCCAGTACGGATGCTGCGCATCCAGTTTGTTCTGCTCGATCCAGGCGACGAACGCGCCGTCGGCCTTGTGCACGCTCATCTGCGACGGCGTGCCCGGACCGGAAAAGGTGTCGACATACAACGAAGCGTCTTCCGCGAAATGCGCGTCGTGCCAGCCGTCGCGCTTGCTTACACGCTGCGGCTCGCCCGCATTGCTGCCGTCCAGTTTCAGCGCGTAGATCTGTTTGTCGGGCACCGAATCCTTGTTCGACGAGACGTAGACGAGGCCTGCTTTTTCATCGACGGCGAGCACGCCATCCAGGTTCCAATCGCCCGTGCTGATGGGATGCAGCAGCTTGCCATGCAGGTCGTAGAGATAAAGATGA
>DATFCO010000047.1:0-6157 GCA_035253005.1 Rhodanobacteraceae bacterium | reverse complement strand
AGGCGCGTACGCAATTCGTGCGCCAGTCCCGCCGCGAATTCGCGCTCACGCGCAAGCCCAGCGTCCATGCGCGCCAGGACGTCGTTGAAACGCGCAACCAGCGGTGCCAGCTCGCGCGTGTCGCTGTCGGGCAAGCGCCTGCCTGGCGCATCCGGTCCGATATCGGCCATCGCGCCAGCCAACACCGACAGCGGACGCAAACCGCGCCGGACCAGCAGCGGCGTCAGCAGCAACACCGATGCGCAGACGCCGAACAGACTGCCGAGCAGGATCCAGTCGAGCGTGCCGAGAATTTCATCCAGCGGACCGCGATCCAGCGCGTAGCGCAGCGTGCAGGGTGCGGCCGCCGCGGACGCGCCGCTCTCATCGGAAGGCACGAAGCGCAGCACCACCACGCGCAACGTGCGGCCATCGGGCAACTGCGCGTCGGCGAAGTGTGGCAGAGCTCCATTCGGGATCGCAGGCGGAACTTGCCGCGTGTGAGCGATCAACGAAGCGCCGCAATGCAGTTCGTACCAGCTCGCATTGGCGTTGCCGGGGAAAGCGGCGGTGGTGTCGCCGCGCGGATTGAATTCGATGCCGCCGCGTTCGACGTTCACCAGTTCGGCGACCGCCTGCGCGCGCGCCAGCAGCGCGGTGTCGAAACGCTGTTGCATTTCGGAGTCCGCGCGCCAGTCCACGATCCACGCCGCGGTACCGAGCGCGATCGCGGTCGCCAGCGCCAGCAGCAGCGTCAGTCGCCACCTCAGTGAAAAAGCCTTGATGCGGCGCGCCGAGCCGAGCATCGCGACAATCTACTCGATCAGATAACCGGCGCCGCGCCGGTTTTCGATCAAGCCTCCGCAACCGGCCTCGGACAGCTTGCGCCGCAATCCGAACACCAGCACCTCGATGCTGCGGTCCGAAGCCTCGCTTGCGCTGCCGGCGATGCGCTCCAGGATCAGCGCGCGCGGAAACACGCGTCCGCGGTGGCGCAGCAGCAACTCCAGCAGCGCGAATTCGCGCGGCGTCAGGTTGAGCGGTTGTCCGTTCGCGGTGACCTTGTGCGCGCGGGCGTCCAGCACCACACCCGCATGTTCGAGCACGTCGCTGCGCGCTTCGACCGGCCGCCGCGCCAGCGCATGCAGTCGCGCCAGCACTTCCTCGAACGCGAACGGCTTGACCAGATAATCGTCGGCGCCGGCATTGAGCGCGGCGACGCGATCGGTCACCTGATCGCGCGCGGACAGCACCAGCACCCGCGGCCGGGTGCCGCTCTCCGGCAACGCGCGCAGCACGCCGAAGCCGTCCAGCCGCGGCAGGCCCAGGTCGAGCAACACGAAGTCGTACTGGAATGCCGTGAGAAATCCATTTGCTTGCACGCCGTCGATCGCGGCATCGACGGTGAAGCCGGCCGCGCGCAAGCCGCGCGCGAGGGTTTCGCGCAAACGCTGGGAATCTTCCACCAGCAAAAGCTTCATGGCCGGATCGAACAGCCTCGGCGACGAATTCCGATCGCCACGCTAACAGTCGGCGACGCGGCGTGCCAGTACGGTCGGCCGGATTGCGAACGCACCGCGCAGGATTGCACGCGTTCCGCGGTGCTCAATTAAGCGTGAGCGTCGTCGACGCAGCGTGGTCGCGTTGCTTCAAATCAAGACTTGAAGTGATGCACGATGCCGATGGTGAAGCCATGCGGCAGCCAGCCGAGGATCAGGGGCGATTGCCGGTGCTCGGCCCAGATGCCCGCGCCGGTGCCGATCGCCCAGCCGACCAGCACATCGGATTGCCAATGCCCATGCACCTTCACGCGCGCGATCGAGTCGTACAGCGGCAGCAGTTCCAGTGCGTACACCGCCGGATGATCATGGCCGTAGGCGACCACGAACGGCGTGACTGCGCCCGCGATCGCCGAAACCTCGCCGCTCGGGAAGCTCTGGTACTGGGTGCCCTTGAAAAATTCGTTCGGGTTGTCCGTTTCCGAAGGACGCTCGCGCTGGAAGATCAGCTTGCCGCCTTCCGCGACCGCCGAGGAAACCGCCATCGAATCCAGCGAACGCCAGAACGTGTCGCCGAGCTTGTCCTGATCTCCCAGCACGAGCGATCCGCCGATCACGCCGGCGATAGTCACGCCGATCAGCGCCTTCTGGTTGCTGCGCGCCCAGATGCCGCTGTTGTCGTAAGGAACGGTGTGATCAATGCCGAACGGTCCGCCGGCGTGTGCGAACGGAGCCGCTCCGATACCGGCGAAGAAGATAACGCAGAGAACGAGAAGGCGGCGCACGAGGTTGCTCCAACAGCCTCCCCGAACGGCAAGTATTGGCGCGCATGCTTTGGAAGCGCTTAGGAGCGCCGTAAGCTGGATGAAAGGTGGCTTGCGCCGATACCTTGTCGCCTGCCGCCTCAGCCGGCGTTTTTCAACTCGTCCGCCACTTCGTAGAGACGCACCAAGGGCTCCATGTCGAGCAGGAACTTGTCGTCCTCGGCGAAGTAGACCGCGCGCTCGGGCTGGTCGCCGGCGAAGGCGCGGACCGCGTCCAGCGAATCCCACAACGACAACAAGACGATCTCGCAGCGGTCGCCCTGCACGCGCCGCAATACCCATGCGCCGCGCTGCCCCGGCTGGTCCGCCAATGCCGGCAACGCGGTCTGCTGCAGGTGTTCCAGATAGGCGTCGGCCTGATCCTTCGGCGTGATGCCGCGCCAGACACGCATGATCATGCGGGCTCTCCGGATGCGCCGTTCGGCAGCATCTAGGTAAGCGCATTGGGCGTTGTGAGGAGGTTAAATGGCGATCAACGTACTGCCTGCAGCGCGCGCTTCAGCGGCGCGGGATCGGCCAGCGAGAGCAGGTAAGCCACACCGCTTTCGTCCTCCAGCACGCAGACGCGTTCGCGTTCGGTGATCAGGCACAGCGCCTTGCGGCCATCGCGCAAGCGATACCAGCCGCCATTGAAACCCGGCAGGCCGATGCCCCAGGTGCGCAGCAGCGGGCGCAATTCCGGATGCAGTTCGAGATCCACTTCGCGCAAACCACGCGGCGCCAGTTGCCGCAATGCGATCAGCCGGCTGCTGACGCCGCTGTCGATGCCGATCGCCTGCGCATTCAAGGCCACGCCCGCGCGGCGGATGCGCGATGCGAGAAACAGATAAAGCAGTTGCAGCAGCAGCAATGGTCCGAGCAGCGCGCTGCCGGCCAGCCACAAGGGCACGCCGCGCGTCAGCGCTAGCGAGAACATGATCAGCAACAGCACGCCGCTGGGCGCGAACATCCAGAACGTCAGCCAGCGCAGAGGCCGTTCGCGATCGCCAGCCAGCGGCAGGACTTGTGCGGAGGCAGATTCGGTCATGTGGGTGCTCGCGAGGCGTGTGCTAAGTTTATCGGTATGACTCAAACGCCCGTACGCCGCACCCGCATCGTCGCCACCCTCGGTCCGGCCACCGACGCCGACGGCATGCTGGAACGCATCCTGCGCGAAGGCGTGGACGTGGTGCGATTGAATCTCTCGCACGGCACGGCCGCGGACCACGAGAAGCGCGCCGAAGTCGTGCGCGCGGTGGCGCAAAAGATCGGCTGCGAAGTCGGCGTGCTGGCCGATCTGCAGGGGCCGAAGATCCGCGTCGAGCGTTTTGCGAACGGCCCGGTGATGTTGCAACCGGGCCAGCTGTTCACGCTGGATTGCCGCAAGGATGCGCCGCCCGGCGATGATTCCCGCGTCGGTGTCAGCTATCTCGGCCTGATCAATGACGTGCAGAGCGGCGACGTGCTGCTGCTGGATGACGGCCTGATCGCGCTGCAGGTGAAGGAGGTCGCGCGCGAACAAATCCATTGCATCGTGCTGATCGGCGGAAAACTGTCCGACCGCAAGGGGCTGAACCGCCAAGGCGGCGGACTTTCGCTCGGCGCGCTGTCCGACAAAGATCGCGCCGACATCAAGCTCGCCGCGCAACTGCGCGCGGATTTTCTCGCCGTGTCGTTCGTGCGTTCGGCCGCCGACATCGAGGAGACGCGCGCGCTGTTGCACGAAGCCGGCGGCGCGGCTGCGATCGTCGCCAAGATCGAGCGCGCCGAAGCGATCGATGCGCTGGAGGAGATCGTGGATGCCGCCGACGCGGTGATGGTCGCGCGCGGAGACCTGGGCGTGGAGATCGGCGACGCGGAATTGCCCGGCCTGCAAAAGAAGATCATCCGCGAGGCGCTGATCCGCAATCGCGCGGTGATCACCGCCACGCAGATGCTGCAATCGATGGTGGAAGCGCCGATCCCCACGCGCGCGGAAGTGCTGGACGTGGCCAATGCGGTGATCGACGGCACCGACGCGGTGATGCTGTCGCAGGAAACCGCGGCGGGCAAACATCCGGACAAGGCCGTCGCGGCGATGCGGCGCGTCTGCCTCGGCGCCGAGCGCCAGTTCGAACCGACCGAGGACATGTCGCCGGCCGCGCACCGCATCGACCGCAGCGATCAGGCCATCGCGATGTCGGCGATGTTCCTGGCCGCGCGCGTGGGCGTGCGCGCGATCATCGCGCTGACCGAATCGGGCAGCACCGCGCAATGGCTATCGCGCTTCCGCTCGAAGGTGCCGATCTACGCGCTCTCGCGCAGCGCCGCCGCGCGGCGGCGCATGTTGCTGCTGCGCGACGTCACGCCGGTTGCATTCGATCCGAGCGGCGGCGGCGATCCCGCGCACGTCGCGCGCGCCGCGGTGCAACTGCTGTTTTCGCAGAACGTGCTGAGCGTGGGCGACTTGGTGCTGCTGACCCACGGCGACCACACCGGCCGCGGCGGCGGCACCAACACGCTGAAACTGCTGCACGTGGGAGAAGACGGCATCGCGGAGAGTTTGCGGGATTTGTAGGAGAGCCGGAGAGCCGGGACTCGGAGAAGCGGTTTCGAAACCGTCATTCCGGCGAAAGCCGGAATCCAGGTTGATTTTCTTCAGAATCGGCGCAGGAGCCTTCGATGTTGAAGAGATTGTTTGCCGCCGCCGCGTTGATACTCGCAATATCGGCCGCACACTCAGGGAATGAACAGTCGGCCGACGAAAACTTCAGGGTGTTGCCCACGGATGAGGCGGCGACACTCTGGCAGATGGACGAAGCGCACAAGCAGGCGCCGCATTTTGTGCGAGACGTGATCAAAGCACATGCGGAAGGATGCGTCGCGGTGGCTTACGAAATTCACGCCGACGGCAGTGTATCCAACGCACGGGTCCTCAAGGACTCCTGGAGCAAACTCTCTCCTGAAGTAATCGCGGATCAGGAGAGGGCAGTGACAGATGCAGCCCTGAAGTGGCAGTTCATTCCGGCCGACGCGAACAAGGATCGCATCCCTGTCTACACCTATAAGGTGGTCTCGTTCATTACGGGAGACAACCGATACACGGTCGGAATGAAGGCGTACCGGCAAAAGTTGAAATCGCAATGTGAGATGCCGGATTTCGTCCAGCGCGTGCAGCAAGCGGTTGCCGCACATTCTTCATTGAAGCCAAAACCATGAAGAAAGCACGATTCGGTGTCGTCTTTGCTGGATTGGTTTGCGCAGGCGGTGGTATGTGCGCCATGGCCGCTCCGGATTTGCGCGCCGTCCCGCCCGATCAAATCGATCATTACTGGTTGCGCACCAACACCGAGCTCGACGTGGACGTGCCGAATTTCGGCAAGAACCTGGATAAGCCGACGTGCTCGGCGGTGACCTACATCATCGGTTCGGATGGCGTCACGCGCGACATCACGGTACAGCGCACGGTACCGGCGGGCGATCTGGCGCTGGTCGCCAAGAGCGCGGTAGCCGATCTGCACTACTCGCCGGCATCCGGCAACGACGCACGCGAGCCGGTGTTTACCTACATCGTGATGCCGTTCAATCTGCCGGCCGATCCGGCGGCGCGCGCGAAGATCACCGCTGCGTGCAAACTCGCGGATTTTCCGAAGGGGTATCAGTAATCCGTTCGCGCTGAGCGTAGCTCGGCGACCCTGTGGCCTGCGCTCAGGACGAACGGAATTGGAGCAGGCCACTGTCCGCTGCTCTATAATTCCCCGTTCGGCCACAACAACCGGACCCGACATGAGCATCGAGCAACTGGAAACCGTCGCGCAGGCGATGGTTGCGCCCGGGAAGGGCATCATCGCGATCGATGAATCCACCGGCACCATCAAGAAGCGTTTCGATTCGGTC